>JBAZNO010000047.1:0-5284 GCA_041649195.1 Minisyncoccota bacterium
TGTCGCGCAAGATTTTTGAATCTTATGACCGCATTAAAGAGACGGGGAGTTTTGACCTCACTGGTATGCGCGGCTTTGATTTGAATGGCAAAACGCTGGGGGTGATCGGTACCGGCAAAATTGGTAAAAATGTGATTGAAATTGCCAAAGGCTTCAATATGAAGGTTGTGGCTTATGACAAATTCCCCGACGAGGCTTATAAACAAAAAATGGGTTATGAATATCTAACGATGGATGAAGTACTGGCGCAGGCTGACATTATCACCCTACACGTTCCATTTTTGCCGGAGAATGAACACATGATCAATGCTGAATCAATTGCCAAGATGAAAAAAGGTGTTTACCTAATCAATACCGCTCGCGGAGCGTTAGTTGATACCGATGCCCTGCTTAAAGCCTTGCAAAGTGGCCACTTGGCCGGCGCGGGTCTGGATGTGCTTGAAGAAGAGGGGGTGGCTAAAGATGAATTAAATTTTCTCACTAACTCCTCTCAAAGTAGTCATAATCTCAAAACAGTTTTAGAAAATCATGTCTTGGTAGATATGCCGAACGTTGTTGTCACTCCCCACAACGCCTTCAACACTTGGGAGGCGCTGAAGCGAATCTTGAATACCACCCTCGAAAATATCAAAGCCTTCTCTTCCGGAACGCCACAAAATTTGGTGAAATAGACAGAGGCTTGACAAAGTCTATGGGTTTGTTACAATAAAAGAGGATGAGCTTGGGCCTGTGGTGATGAAAATGGCTGAGCACGACGTGCCCTGTTTCGCGAAGAGGAACTAGTTTCCGCCATTTGTTGTTTATCGCAGATGGTAGTGCCTTGATCTACACTATAAGTAGGAACTTGTGACGTAGGTAGTCGGTTCGAGTCCGGCCGTACCTTTGCTCATCCCCTCGTCTTCGGACGAGGGTTTTCTTTTTATATTAATAAATTTTTGCTAGCATTAAGCTCGTGAGTGAATTTAATTTTAAAATTGAGAAAAAGATGAAGAACGGCCTCGGGCGAGCGGGGGTGATTCATACCGCGCATGGCGATATCGAGACGCCAGCTTTTGTGACTGTGGGTACCAAGGCAACGGTTAAAGCGTTGATGCCCGAGATGGTAAATAGTTTGGGCGCGCAGGTTGTTTTGGCCAACACCTATCATCTCTACTTACAACCCGGTGACGAATTGGTGAAGAAAGCCGGTGGTTTACATAAATTTATGAATTATGATGGGCCGATGATGACCGACTCGGGCGGCTTTCAAGTTTTTTCGCTCGGTGCGGCTTATGGAGAGGGGGGGATTTCGAAATTTACTTCTTGTGCGCAATCCAACCTCGAACAACCCAACAATTTGGGGACAACTGATGGCGAGGGAGCGTTAGAAGTCGGATCTCGTGTAACCAGATCGGACTTCGAACGTTCCGAGCCTGAAGCCATCGCCAAATTAGCCAAGATTGACGAAGATGGGGTAACTTTTAAATCGGTAATCGATGGTTCGGAGCATCGCTTTACGCCTGAGCGCTCAATGCAGATTCAACATAATCTCGGCGCGGATATTATTTTTGCCTTTGATGAATGTACTTCACCTTTGGCGGATTATAAATATCAAAAAGAAGCAATGGAGCGAACACATCGCTGGGCCCTAAGATCGCTTGCAGAACACAAGCGATCAGGGCAAGCAGAGCAGGCACTATTCGGTATCGTCCAAGGTGGGCGACATCAAGATTTAAGAGAAGAAAGCGCACGGGTGATTGGGGCGATGGATTTTGACGGTTTCGGCATTGGCGGATCATTTAATAAAGAAGATATGGGCACAGCCGTAGGTTGGGTGAGTAAGATTTTACCAGAAGATAAACCGCGTCACTTGCTTGGTATTGGCGAGCCGGCCGACATTATTGAGGGGATTAAAAATGGCGCAGATACTTTTGATTGCGTCACTCCAACGCGCATGGCGCGGAATGGGACGTTGATGGTAAAAAATAAAAGATTAAATATTTTTAACGCGCAATATCGGGAGGACTTTAAACCGATTGAGGAAGGTTGCGGTTGTTATACCTGCCAACTTAACGCCGACGGCACCGCCAAATATTCGCGCGCCTACTTGGCCCACCTTTTTCGCGCCAAAGAAATCCTCGCCTCGACTTTGGCCTCAATCCATAACCTTTATTTTCTCATTAACTTGACAAAGCAAATTCGGAGTGATATTTTGGAGGGTAGAATGTAAATAATCCTTGCTTTTGCAGGAGAAAGGAGATGCTCCATGCCCAAGAACGATAGCATTGCCGCTAAGGCTCAATTATTGCTAAAGATATTGCTTCTGAGAGATCAGGGCAAGATCACCAACAATGAGGGGGAAGAGATTCTCAGGCTCATCGATGATTTTGAGACTTCGATTCGGGTTGCTTCCAAACAAGTCGTCTTGAGTGATGCATTACTTCACGTTTAAACGATAAGGAGTTGGAAAGTGGAAGTAAACGAATCTAACAGTAAAGAATCAGAATCTCCTGGGAAGCTGGTTCAGTGCCCAAATCCTAAATGTCGGACTTGGGTCTGGAAGAGCCATCTGACGGCGGATGGTAAAAAGCGCTTTCATTGCATCGAAGGGAGAAAAGCCGTTTCTATAGGGAGGGGACTTTAACTCCGCCCCACCACCACCGCCCTCGGCCATCATCAGATGGGCCTCGGGCGGTTTTGTTTTGCGAGAATTTGTGATAACATAAAGCTTCTTATGTCAAGTAATATTTTTAAATTAAAAAGTAAATTTAAACCAGCCGGCGACCAACCCAAAGCGATTAAAGAATTGGTGGCGGGGCTTAAAAAGGGCAAAAGGCATCAAACGCTTTTGTGTGACTGGTTCGGGTAAAACTTTTACCATGGCCAATGTGATTGAGGCTTATAATAAGCCCGTTCTGGTGATTGCTCATAATAAAACGCTGGCGGCCCAACTCGCGCAAGAATATCGCGACTTTTTCCCTGATCATGCGGTGCATTATTTTGTCTCCTATTACGATTATTATCAGCCAGAGGCCTATATTGCCCACTCCGATACTTATATTGAGAAGGACGCGAGCATTAACGAAGAGATTGAGCGTTTACGTCATGCTTCAACTCAAGCCTTACTCACTCGTCGCGATGTGATTATCGTGGCCTCGGTTTCGTGTATTTATGGTTTGGGCAGTCCGGAGGAATATGCCAAGAGTTTTGTGCGCTTGCTGGTGGGCGACAAATATACTCGTCAAGAAATTATCGAAAAATTGATTAGCGTTTATTATGAGCGAACGAATGCCGACTTAACGCCAGGGACTTTTCGTGCAATCGGTAATTCGGTGGAGATTATGCCGCCGGGTGAACGTGAA
Source organism: Minisyncoccota bacterium (assembly GCA_041649195.1). Lineage (GTDB taxonomy): Bacteria > Patescibacteriota > Minisyncoccia > Phycocordibacterales > XYD1-FULL-46-19 > CAIPHT01. The sequence continues at coordinate 3,342 of JBAZNO010000047.1, forward strand.
ATTGTGAATCTTAAGATGGTAGATGATAAAATCGATCAGATTTTAATTATCGACGCGATTTCGCGTAAAATAATTAATGAACCAACCGAAACTTATCTTTACCCGGCCAAACATTTTATTACGACCGATGATGAACGTGATCGGGCGATCACTTCGATTAAGGCCGAGCTTGAAGAGAGGTTGAAAGAACTGAATAAAGAAGGCAAATTGCTTGAAGCCGAGAGATTAAAGCGTCGCACTAATTATGACCTCGCGATGATTAAAGAGATTGGTTATTGCAATGGCATTGAGAATTATTCGCGCCATTTATCGGGACGCAAAAAAGGGGAGGCGCCAGCGACCCTTCTGGACTACTTCCCAAAAACCTCGGACGGCCAGGCTAATTTTCTCACTATCATAGATGAGTCGCACGTGGCGGTACCGCAAATTCGCGGGATGTTTGCTGGTGATGAGAGTCGCAAAAAGAATTTGGTGGAATATGGTTTTCGGCTACCTAGCGCACTTGATAATCGACCATTACGATTCCCGGAATTTGAAGAAAGAGTTAATCAGGTTATTTATACTAGCGCCACACCGAGTGAATATGAGCTTGAAAAGTCTGGGACAGATGGTGTGGTTGAGCAAATAATTAGGCCGACCGGTTTAATTGACCCAGAGATTGAGGTAAGACCGATTGTCGGCGGGGCTCCGCAGACCCAGAAAAAAGTCCTCGGTTCTCCTCGCTACGCTCGGCCAGACATTTTTTCTGGGTCAGCATCGCCCCTTAAAAATTACGGTGGTCAAGTTAAAGATTTCATTACCGAAGCGCAAAAAGAAATTAAAAATGGTCATCGGGTCATTGCCACGACTTTGACCAAAAAAATGGCCGAGGATTTGGCCGAGTATCTCAAAAACGAAGGTGTTAAATCCGAATATGTGCACAGCGAGGTCAAAACGCTCGAGCGCATTAAAATTCTCACTGATTTTCGCAAAGGTGTTTTTGATTGCCTCGTTGGCGTGAATTTATTGCGCGAAGGGCTGGATTTACCCGAAGTTTCGTTTATTGGCGTTTTAGATGCTGATAAGGAGGGCTTTTTACGCTCGGAAGTCTCTTTGATCCAAACCATTGGTCGCGCGGCGCGCAATTTAGCCGGACGAGTGATTCTTTATGCCGATGTCGTCACTGGTTCGATGAAAAAAGCGATTGACGAAACCAATCGTCGCCGCGCTATCCAGCTCAAATATAATAAAGATAATCACATCACGCCGGTTTCTATCACCAAGAAAATTCACGACATTACTGATTCTCTCTCGACCGAACGTCATAAGGCGGTGGCTAATTTACTGGCAATCGAAACGCCCGGTCTCGACCAAAAGGGCTTGAAGAAATTAATTAAAGACAAAAACAAACAAATGAATGAAGCGGTTAAAGAACTCGACTTCGAAACCGCAGCGATTTTGCGAGATGAAATTCGCGAATTAGAGAAAAATAGTTAATAATTTGTAAAAACCATGGCTAAGGAAATTATAATAAAGAACGCTGGAGCTAATAATTTGAAAGGTATTAACGTTACAATTCCTTTAAACAAATTAGTTGTGGTTGTCGGTAAGAGTGGTAGTGGTAAGACATCTTTGATTAAGGACGTTTTAATTAGGGCCGCCGAAGGCCATAAGATTGAAGCCCAAATTAATTTTATTCCTAAAATTTTTAAATTAGACCAGCAAGTAAGGCCCGAAAAAGGTTTGAGCCAGGGTGAAACTATTTTTAAGAATTTGGTAAAAATTGTTACTAAAATTAAAACTGGCGAACTTTTGATTGTTGATGAGCCTTGCGCTGGTTTGGCAAAAATAGATCGAGAAAAAATCCTAAATAATTTGCGAAAATTAATTAAAGAAGGAATTTCGGTTATTGTTATTGAACACAGTAAAGATGTTATCGCTTCGGCCGATTATGTGATTGAAAT
>JBAZNO010000048.1:0-5282 GCA_041649195.1 Minisyncoccota bacterium
CAATGGGGATAATTTTATCTTTCACAAAGACCACCGCATCCACAATGGTGCCGTCAGGAAAAGGATATTGCATTTGATATGAGCCGGGCGGGAGAACATTTTTTAATAAAGTTTCGAGATAATACTCGCCCAAGATCCCTCGTTGTTTCGGATTTTTTAAAATATCTTGGAGTGATTGCAATTGGTCGGCAAAGCCTACTACTTGCCGATTGGTCTCATCAAGTTTGGTTAAGCGCTCGGTCACATCGCGAATAATTTTGGCCGATTCGGATTTATCTTTTTGTAAAACTTCAAATTGCGATTGAAGCGAGCTACTCATATTGTCGGTAATTTTGGAGAGTTTATTATCTACCGTCCGATTTAATTCGGCTAATTGATTTTGCAATAAAACCATCGCTGAATTGTCACCCGTCTCCCCTGTTCCCTTTTTACTCAATAATTTGATAGCAATTATCGCCATGGCAAAACCAACCACCAGCCCAATAACAATGAAAATAACAGTATTCATTGGACTTATTATAAACAAAAAATGCCCCGACGCAAAACAGCGGAATTGCGTCGGGACGGAGGTAGTTAGGGGGGAAACCCAACTACGGGGGAAGAAAACTATTTGAATTTTAGGGTGTCCCGGGGGCGCAGGGTAGCTCCCCCGGGAGCTTTAGAAACAACGTGCTCCTTTGGTTCCTGGGGGTAAAGCAGGAGGGCGCTCCAAGGAGGACGAGGTTCGCATCTACCTAGATAATAGCACTTTCTAGGTTTTTGGAAAGATCTCGAAAAAGACCTCGAGTTCGTGGGGAGAATACAGCCCCGAACCGATAATCTTACTCCTCAACCAACAAGAATATCCACCTTCCCTCTTCAACCCCTCCTGATCCAGGAGCAAGACGTTCGCTTCATAGCGAACGGTGGAGAAAAGTTCGAGATCTTTCTCCAAAACCGACAGGGGGATTGCTCCTTTGATTGCATAGAGAAGGAGCCCCCTCTCGTCGATCAAACCCTCTTTCAAATTTCTCCGACAGAGAGCAATGATCTCTCTCCCAAGCTTTGGGCCGACCGAGTCCTTCTTTAATTCGGATCGGTGGTTGAACAGAAGCTTATTCAACTCAAGGCCCATCTCCGCTCGATAAATCGGCGCGATCCCCTCTTTGACCAGATCTCTAAACCCGGCCACGCAGAAACACGCCAAAACGAGAACTGTTGTTACCACAAAAATGATGAACAGACGTTCTGCCTTTTCCATACCTGAACCCTTTCTTATCGCCAGCCAGAGGCCAGCTAGTTATTCTTCTCTCAAGACAACAAAAACACTCTGGCTTATTTATACCACACATCAAAACAAAAGCAATGGTAATTATTTGGAAACCCGAATATCAATATTTTGTTTAGTATATGGCCGACCGAAGAGAATCGTCCAAAAATAATTGACGGCGTAACGCGTGGCCACGCGCAGAATCCCCTCTTTACTCATTCGTCGGCCTGAAGTAATCATGGGGAGTTTAAAAGTAAATTTAATTGGGCCCACTTCACAAATGCGCATCGCTACGTCCGTTTCTTCACCATAAAAATCAAATTTTTCAAAACGATAACCGCCAATTTTCTCCAGGGCCGTGCGACGCAAAATAAAATTGCCGCCTTGCAACATTGCTCCACGGCGGGCTTTGTTTAAATTAAAATAAGTAGCGGCCAAACCAAGCGCGTAATAAATTTTTGACGCCCAATTAAACCAACCCGGCAAATCATAATAAATATACGGACCCGACAAGGCGACAAGATTAGGTTTTTTTTCAAACTCGTTAAAAATTCGTTCAATCCAACCGGCCGGGATGCGACTATCGGCATCAACGTTAGCAATCAAGTCGCCCGTCGAATTAATAAAACCAGAATGGCGCGCCCGCACTAATCCTTTATTAGGCTCGTCAACCACTTTTACCTCGGCAAAAGAGCGAGCAATCTCGCCGGTGCGATCAGTGCTCGCATTATTAACTACAATGATCTCAATTTCCTGCCCGACTGGCCTTGGGCTACCCTTAAGGTCAGTCGAGAGAAGAGGGAGAGTATTTTTTAAACACTCGGCAATGCCAGCCTCTTCGTTATAAGCCGGAATAACAATACTAAGTTTCATCTTTTTTATTTAGGGCAAAATTATAAACCTCCTCCCAATCTTTAATAATATTTTGTTTAGAATATTTTTCAACTTTTTCTCTCCCTCTTGCTCCCAATTTTTGGGCCAGTTCTCGATCGTTTAATAATTTAAGCAAACAATCAGCCATCGCCTCGTGGTCATCAACCGGCACGATAAAACCATTTTCGGCATTAACATATTCGGGGATGGCCCGACCATTAACTCCCACCACCGGCAAGCCACAAGCCATTGCTTGCAAGGCCACCATCCCCTGCGACTCCACCGGACTCGCAATGGCAAACACATCGGAGGCCTGAAAAAGTTTGGCCAATTGCGGTTTTGATAATGAACCGACAAATTTAACATTAGCCTCAATCCCCAACTCGGCAATTAATTTTTCCCAATTTTTTTGTTGCACTCCCGCGCCAGCCAAGGCCAAAACGACCTCGGGTTTTTGCCGGCGAACAAGATTAATGGCTTGCAATAAAACTTCGACTCTTTTTTCAATCGCAAAGCGTCCGGCAAAACAAACGATGGGGTGATTGGCTAAGCCGAACTCATCTTTCATCACCAAGGACGGCTTGAAATTCTCTATATCAATAATATTCGAAATCACTCGCCCGGGATGTTTAACCCCATTTTCTTTCATCACCTGCTCGGCCACAGTAGAAGGTGTTGAGTAAATTAAACAACGATTATAAAACCAATTTTCGTAACGAACCATTATTTTAATAAAAGTTTTTTTAGCAAACGGGAAATAGGCGCCAAATTCTGAAATAATGGCGTGGTTGGTCCCGACCAGCGGAATTTTTAATAAGGAACTAGCCCACAACGCTTCAAGCCCAGCGCCCCACATACTTTGCACGTGGATCAGGTCTGGTCGATTTTTTTTAAAAAAACGATAACCGCCAAGAGTCGGGACAATCAAGCGCGCCGCAAAAAGCCAATAAGGAAGTGGCAAGGAAAATAGATGGTAAATTTTAACCTTAGGACCTAAATTGAGATCGCCAACGGGCAGGGCACGACCAAGATAATTACGCCGGCTAAAACTGGGGACATAGAGATCAACCTCATAACCAGCCTCACCTAAAGATTTGGCCAAGGTCGCCGTCGCATCCTCCATCCCGCCCAAAACGGGGTAAAATGAATCAACAAAAATGGCAATTCTCATCTCTGTTTATTTTTTTGACTCTGGATCGTAGTGAGCTTGTCGAATCTACGCCAATAATAAAATCCGTAGATCAATAATCCGGCCACAATTACCGAAACAATAGCGCCAAGATAATCAAGGTAGACAACAATCTTTTGGTACGCGTCACCAACCAGATAACCAACCAGAAGGAGAACCATTGTCTTGGGAATTTCGATTATTAAACTATAACGTAAAAAACGAGTAAAACTATACTTGGCCAAGCCCGCTCCAGCCAATACCGCGGCCGCGGCGAGGTGAGGGGTAATTTTGGCCGTTAATAAAATTTTACCACCATGATTGTCAAAATGATTTTTTAATTTAACTGTCTGCTCCAAATCAAGCCGTAACCATTTGCCCCATTTTTTAATCACAGCGGTTCCACCATAATAACCAATGGCATAATAAAAAGCATCGCCTAATAAATTGGCAATAATGAGAAGAATAAAGACAACAAAAACATTAAGAATTCCGCTGGCCGAAAGCCAGCCACAGATCACCGTGATAATCGGCCCCTCCACAAAAGCAACCGGAAAGATTAAAAGATAACCATAGGTTTTAAGCAAAACAACGACTTGGGCAAGGGTAAACATGTGACCTTATCGGGATTTGAACCCGAGTTCTCGCCTTGAGAAGGCGATGTCCTAGACCAGGCTAGACGATAAGGCCAAGGCAAAATTATCAATAACGCATTGTTTCCATAGGCCTTGTTTAAGGGTGATGTCCCCCGCCCGAACGTACCGTTCGGTACGGGCGGGTAACCGTTAGACGATAGGGCCAACAACAAAAACGTTCTGTAAAATAATAACATCAAACAGACGCTTAAACAAGATTTTGGCAATTGACAATAAAACCCGGTTAGCTCACTATTTAATTGGATTTAACCACAGGAGAGGCCGGTTATGAACATGACTTTTGAGGAACTACTACGAAACCCGAGGGAGTTAATTCATCAAGGGGCTTTGCTGGGATGCTTCATCCTCCTTGTCCTCTGCATCTTCTGGCAAGGCAATGGGCCGAAACGCCCGAAGCATTAAAATCTTCCCCCCCCCCCTCCAACCACCCCTCACGGCACCCCTGCGTGCCGTGAGGTTTTTTTGTTAACTCTTTTTCACGATCGTTAAAAATGGTTAACCTTGATACTTGACGTCTTTGCTTGATTATGCCATACTCTTGGCAGGTTTGGAAACTTCAAAAAGGAAAGGAAAGGCCATGTCGAAAAAAAGAGCAGGAGCCCTCATCGCGCAAGACTTAACCGATGCAGAAGTCTTAGTGTCTCGAGATTTCACCCGGGCCCTAATGATCGCCCAAGAAGCGTGGAAGGAGGCCGGAGCCCCCACGATTAACGAGGGAGTAGAGGAAGCGGGCAAAATTGCCCTGGCCCTGTTGGCCGTCAAAATTGTCGATTTCTTGCCCCAAGAATAGTCCCCTCCCTCACTGACCGCCGGCCGTTGCGAACCACCGCAACGGCTTTTTTGTTAACATTTTGACCACTTGACAGCTACCCTTGCCTATGCTATACTTAACAATAGATGGCCTGAACTAGAAGTAGGGCCAATTGACAATAAGCTGAAACAATAGGGTTTCAGATAAAGAAGGAGAAAGAGCTGTGTTTTATAAAATTCTTTGCGGGATAATCTTCGCAAGTATGGCGTCGACGCTCTTGATGATGGGCCAAAACCAGAACCAAGAAATCATCAATGCTTCATCCTCAACAGAAGGGCAACCCAAAGGAGTCTATCAGCTCAACGGGTTCAACGTTAAGCATTATTTTCTCGCAGACAATGGGTCGGCGGTGTTGAGCGAGATTTGCCAGACTGATCAAAAGATCATGGTGAATCCCCGGATCGATGGAGAAAAAGTGTTTACCGGAGAAACCGAAAACGGGCGGCCTACCTTCTTTTTCCGAGATCAAGTTTGCCAGATAAAAGGAGCTGTTTACTCGGTTTTGCCGGGGACACTAAGTTTCTC
>JBAZNO010000049.1:0-5254 GCA_041649195.1 Minisyncoccota bacterium
TTTCCACTCGTTGATTTTATTATATAATGGCCAAATGAGCAAGAAAACCAATTTTCTTTTCGTTGGTCTGGGTAATCCGGGGGCCGAGTATGAGCATAGCCGCCACTCTTTTGGACGGATGGTTTTATTGCCACTTGGCGAGTGGAAATTCGACAAAAAATTAAAAGCCCAATTGGCGAATGGGAGTTTTGGTAAAAATAAATTTCGCTTATTGTTGCCCGAAAATATGATGAATAATTCGGGGGGCAGTGTTAAACCTTTGATTAAAAATAAAAAAGAAGCTCATAGTGTTGTCGTGATTCATGATGATATCGATTTACCCTTAGGCACAATTAAACTTTCTTATAATCGCGGTTCGGGCGGACACCGCGGGGTGGAGTCAATTATTAAAGCCTTAAAAACGACCGAATTTATCCGCCTCCGCTTGGGGGTATCAAAAGCGACGCCGAGCGGTAAAATAAAAAAGCCCGAGAGCGATAAGATCATTGATTTTATTATCGGCAATTTTAAACCGACAGAAGAAGATGAACTGAAAAAAACAATCAAAAAAGCCAAAAAAGTTATTGAGTCCTTAATTGAAGAAGGACTCGACAAGACGATGAATCTCTATAATAAGTCTTAGACCGATTTAGAAAAAAGACAAAGAGAAAAGGCCGGAGCAGGGTGCTCCGAGCCTTGTTTCTTTTTTTGCCGACGGGGGAGAAGCCCCGCCGGCACGGAAGGGGGCAGACAGCTTTCGCTGCCCGACCATCCCGACATTGCTTCTGGCAAAGCAACCGGAGATAGTCTTCTTGCTCTGTTTAGGATACTAACAGATTACCGTATTCTGTCAAGGTCTTTTTAAGCCTTTTTCTCCTCGGCCTTAACGCGTTCGGGCACGGAGCCAAAGAATAAAGTCATTCGTTGGTCCTTAGGCTCAAAGATGTTGATCGTAAAGGTGTAGGTTTTGCCCAGTTCGAGAGTTTGGCGCAAATCTTCATCGCTCTTAAATTCGGAGATATGAACGAGGCCAGCCACTCCTTCTTCGAGCGAAATGAGGGCCCCGTGCTTATTGTGTTTGATCACAGCCCCAGTTACGACTTGGCCCCGCTTGTATTTTTTCTCAGCATCTTTCCATGGGTTGTCTTTAAGGGCTTTAATGGAGAGAGAAATTTTATCATCCTTAACTTCAATGATTTTGGCCTTAACATGATCGCCAATCTTGTACAAATCGCGCGGATTTTCAACCAGCGACCAATCAATTTCAGAAATGTGAACCAACCCCTCTAATCCCTCCTCAATTTTAATAAAGATTCCAAAGTCCACGGCGCCAGTAACCTCGCCTTCGACGACATCACCGAGGGCATATTTGCTGACGATCTCCTTTTTCGCTTTATTGTCTTGGGTTTTTTCGGAGAAAATAAGTTTGCCCTCCTTCGAATCGGTGCCGATAATCGAAACCGACAAAGTTGTGCCGACTAATTTTCTTAATTCTTCAACAATGGCGTCTTTGTCGCCACCCTCAACCCGGGGATAATGTTCGGGCTTAAGTTGCGAGGCGGGGAGAAAACCGTCCATCCCGTTCCAATCCAAAATGAGGCCGCCCTTATTCGCTTCTTTCACCAATAATTCAAATTGTGATTTATTCTTCGAGGCCTTCTCTGCATCGTTCCAAATTAAGGCCTGCTTAGCTTCTTTAAGTGATAACTCGAGATAGCCTTCTTCACCCTCGGTTTCAATCACCTTGGCGGTGACCATATCACCGACTGAAACTTTTTTAATAATATCTTTGGCGTTTAAATATTCACGACCAAAAATGATACCTGTCCCAAATGGGGGGACGTCAATATAAATGGTCTTGCTACCCTTACCAATAACCATGCCCTCAACAATGGCGCCAATCTCGGGCTTATGAGCTGATTGCTTGATGTACTCATCCATCAAGCGCTTTGGGCTCTCAGACTCGACACGTTCTTCACGCTCGTCGTTATCGACGATCTCGGTCTCGGCCACTAAATTATCGCTACTTATAATGTTTTTCATAATGGGGACAGTATATAGATAAATTGTTGATTTAGCAACTCATTATGCTATAATTAGGCAGTAAATTCTATGATTATTACCTATCATCGGGAGGGCTTTGTTAAGGTCCAGCAGGGCGAGCTGGTCGTGGCCTTTAATCCAATCAGCCGAGAAATCGATCCTAAAGCGACCCGTTTTGGGGCGGATCTTTGCCTGGTGGCACTCAATAGCCCATCATTTAATGGTTGCGAAACTGTCGCTTTTGGCAATAAAGAACCGTTTGTCATTGATGGTCCTGGCGAGTATGAGCTCGACGGCATTTTTGTTTATGGCTTACCGAGTGCGGGCGCTGACGGTCAAATTAACACCATTTTCACCACTGAAATTGAGGGGATTCGACTTTGTCATTTGGGCGCTTTAGCCAACACTAATCTTGATCCGAAAACAATTGAAGATATTGGCGGCGTGGATGTTTTATTTGTGCCGATTGCTGGGGGCCCAGTGCTCTCACCTAAAGATGCGGCCAAATTAGCGGCGTCACTTGAACCCAAAATAATTATTCCCGTGATGTTTGAAAATGGGGTTGGAGCAGAGGCACTCAAAACTTTTGCTAAAGAAATTGGCGGTAATACCGAAAATCGGGTTGATAAATTAACGATTAAAAAGAAAGATGTCGAAGGTAAGGAGGACGAGGTAATTATTATTCAAGCCAGCTAAATTTATGAGAGTAACCGAAAGAGTCAATAATTATATTCAAGTTGTTCGTACCCGGAGCGAAGAAGAAAAAAAGCGGGCGGCAATCACTTGGACGATCACTTTAACGATCTTGATTCTTATCGTCTGGGCGATTACCTTTAGTGTATCGGTGATCAATCGTCGAAACGAGGATGCTCGGTTGCAAGCTGAAGCGGTCGCCTTAGCTAGGGCTCGAACAGAGGCTGGATCGGCGACTAGCTCTCAAACGGTAAAAGGAAGTTCTCTTCTTGGCTGGAGCGATCGGTTGGGCAAATTTGTTATTGATGGGGCCGATTCAATTAGTAATGGTTTTTGGACCGTTGGTAGCTGGTTACATAAATAATAAATAAAATGGCAAAAGGACGAGGCAAAGAAATAACGGACGAACCAAAGAAGGCTGAGAATATCATCCCGATTAATATTGTAAAGGAGATGCGTGATTCGTATCTCGATTATTCGATGTCGGTGATTATCGGTCGCGCCTTGCCCGACGTGCGAGATGGTTTGAAGCCGGTGCAACGACGCATCCTTTTTTCAATGCACGAACTCGGCCTCACTTACTCGGCCAAATTTCGTAAATCGGCGCTCGTGGTTGGTGATGTGTTAGGAAAATATCATCCTCACGGTGATTCGGCGTGTTACGAAGCAATGGTTCGTTTGGCCCAAGACTTTTCGGTTCGTTATCCTCTAGTGGCCGGTCAAGGTAATTTTGGTTCAATCGACGGTGATTCTGCTGCCGCCATGCGTTATACCGAAGCCAAATTGGCGCGCCTGTCTAACGAAATTTTGCGCGATCTCGATAAAGATACCGTCGATTTTATTCCCAATTATGATGGCACTCGGCAAGAGCCGGTGGTGATGCCATCAGTAGTGCCCAATCTCTTGCTCAACGGTGCGATGGGGATTGCGGTGGGGATGGCGACCAAGATCCCGCCCCATAATTTGTCCGAAGTCATGGACGCGCTAATTCATTTGGCTGATAATCCCGAAGCGACAACCGACGACTTGCTCGAATTTGTTAAAGGTCCCGATTTCCCGACTGGCGGTTTGGCCTATAATATTGCCGACATCCGTCATGCTTACGCTACCGGCAAGGGGGGAGTTTTAACGCGTGGTGAAGCCGAGATTATCGAAAATAAAGCGGGGAATTTTCAAATCATTATCAAATCAATTCCTTATCAGGTTAATAAAGCCGAATTAATTATTAAAATTGCCGACTTGGTGCATGAAAAAAAGTTGGAGGGGATTCGCGATATTCGCGACGAATCAACCAAAGATTTGCGCATCGTGATTGATCTTAAAACCGGCATTCAACCACAAAAGATTTTAAACGCCCTTTATAAACACACCGAACTCGAAACGATTTTTCATTATAATTTGCTGATGTTGGTGGACGGGGTGCCTAAATTGATGCCCCTCGAAGGGATTTTGGAAGAATTTTTGAAGCATCGCCAGATTGTGGTTGTTCGACGCACCAAATTTGATTTAAAAAAGGCTGAAGATCGCGCCCATATTTTAGAAGGTCTTAAAAAGGCGCTCGATCATATCGACGAAATTATCAAACTCATCAAAAAGTCTAAAGACACGGTGATTGCTCACGCCAACCTAAAGAAAGAATTTAAATTTAGCGACTTGCAGGCGACCGCCATCCTCGAAATGAAATTGCAAAAATTGGCCGGTCTCGAACGCCAAAAAATTGAAGATGAATTGAAAGAGAAATTAGATTTGATTAAAGAATTAAAAGCGATTTTGGCTGATCCCAAAAAAGTGTTGGCCATCATCAAGGGCGAGTTCGCCGAGATCAAAGAAAAATATGGCGATGACCGCAAAACCCGCATTATTAAGGGTGGGGTTAAAGAAATTAATGTTGAAGATTTGGTTGCCGAGAAAGAAGAAGTGCTGGTGGTGACCGCTGGCGGTTATATCAAACGCACCGATCCCTCCGAATACAAGGCGCAAAAGCGCGGGGGTGTTGGGGTGATTGACGTCAATATGCGCGAAGAAGATTTTGTGACCATCTTTTTGACAGCCAATACTCATGACGACCTCCTCTTCTTTACTGATCAAGGCAAGGCCTATCAAATTAAAATGTATGATATCCCCGAAGGTAAACGCGCGACACGAGGCAAATCGATTATGAATTATATTGCGTTGGGGGCGGAAGAAAAAATTACCTCGGTGCTCGCCTTGCCGAAGGATCTTAAGCAAGCCAAATTCTCGCTCATGATGCTCACGCGCGATGGCGTGGCCAAAAAAGTTTCGGCCGACAGCTTCAAAGATGTTCGTCGATCTGGTTTGATTGCCATTAAATTAGCTGATAATGACGAACTCTTGGCGGTGCGCCCGGTAGATAAGGGCGATGAGATTATGATGTCCTCACTCCTTGGCCAATCAATTCGCTTTAAGGAAGCCGACATCCGTGAGATGGGTCGCAACGCCGCTGGCGTGCGCGGGATGAAATTAAAGAAGGGCGACAAAATTGTTGGCGCCGAAGTGGTGAAAAAAGATTTGACCTCTG
>JBAZNO010000050.1:0-5230 GCA_041649195.1 Minisyncoccota bacterium
GCCTAAATTCAGCCGTTTTGGCCTTCAATTCCTCATCGCTTAGGGCGCTAATTTGCTCTTCCAGCGCATTAACCGCGGTCACCACGCCTTGGGCCGATTTAACGAATTTAGTGCTGGCATCGCCAAAAATCTTGGTCAAAATCGTCATAGATCAGGCCATGTTAGCACAAAAACCCTAAAAAAACGAGCTTATTTTATAATTACTTAACTGCTATAGCCTGTCCATTTTCAACCGTCTTTATCACATAATCAGCCTTAACTAGGTCACCGTTAGAATCAAAGCTTATTGAGCCAGAGGTCCCCGGATAATCTTTTATCGTGTACAACGCATTTTTTATACTAGTGCCATCATACCCAACATCCTTTATCACTTTGATAAGAATACTGATAGCGTCATAGGATTGAGGTACCCCGATAGTAACGGCCCCAGTTTTGCCAGTTTTGCCTGCCATGGCAACTTCTAGTTTCTTGTTCGTTGGCGAAACCGGAACAGTAAACAGGATATTTTCGGCAGCTGATCCTGCCCCTTTATAAATCTTGTCATCAACCCAGCCATCCGCGCCCATTATCTTTGCCTTAATGTTCAACTGTTTTATTTGTTTTAGTCCGACAATAGATTCGGTCGGGTAAGCAATAAAATAGACAAGATCAGGGTTCGTTCCTTTTATTTTAGTTAGTTGAGTTTTGAGATCAGCCGAACCCATCGGAAATTCTTCGTCGGCAACAATTTTACCTCCCAAGCTAGCGAGTTTGTCTCCAAATACTTTTTTGATACCCGCGCAATAATCATTTTGGCAAGACAATAAAGCCACCTTTTTGACTTTTAGATTGTTGTAGACATAATCAGCCGCCAAATTGCCCTGATAATTGTCCGATGGATAATCTCTAAAAATATAGTCGCCGGCGATGGTTAACGCAGGGGCAGATGATCCGGGGGCAACAACGACAATCTTATTTTTTTCGGCGATAGGGGCAATCGCCAGCGTTTCGCTAGAACAGGCCCCCGTAATAATGGCTTGAACCTTATCTATGTCTATCAATTTCTGGGCGGCTGTCACGGCCACAGCTGGATCACACTTTCCGTCTTCGGAGATTATTTCAACTTTTCTACCATTGATTCCTCCGGCCCCGTTTATTTCCTCCGCTCCCAATTCGACAGCCAATTTCATATTAATCCCATAGTCAGCTGCTCCTCCCGTCAAAGCACCGATCCAGCCAATCTTAATCGGCCCGGTCGCAACCGGGGTGGTTGGTTTCGCGCCAAGATACCAAATCCCGGCAATGATGATAATGATGACAATAATCGCAATGAGATACTTATAGGTTTTGGACATAAGTTGTTTGTTAATTTTTAATAACGTAGTCGACGACTTGGCCATTAATAATTTGTTTAGCGGCCGGTTGAGAGCCGGTTAAATCGCCGTTTTGGTCAAAACCGTAGGTGCCGAGCAGGCCATTAAAATATTTGACGGTATAAAGATAATCTTTGATTTTGGTTGGATCATCACCAACTTTAGTAATCGCCTGCTTCAAAATATTTATTGAATCGTAAGTCGCCGCCACCGCGTACTCAAAATCCGGCTTCTTACCATAGAGCGCGAAATATTTATCCAATAATTCTTTCTTGGCCGGGCTATCACTGACCGACGGATCGGCAAAGAAGATCATGTTTTGCGCATAGGGAGATTTAATTATTTCTTCGCCGCCACCAAAGAAGTTACCGTAAATTTGCCCTTTGAAGCCCAAGTTCTTTAACTGTTTAAGGGCCTCTAACCCAGTTGCCACCTGGTCAGGGTTTAAGAAAACTGCCTCCGGTTTGCTAGATAAAATTTTAGTTAGTTGAGTGCGAACGTCTCTAGACTCTTGGGGAAATTGTTCTTCGTAAATCTTGCCTTGGTAATATTTTTTGAATAGGTCGCTCAGCCCCGTGGCATAATCGGTTTGTTCAGTCAAAATTCCGATTGATTTATATTTTGACCCAATTGCGCTAGCCATGATTTTGGAAGTGTCCGCATCGGAATAGCAAACCCTAAAAATATAGTCACCGGCTTCGGAAATTTTTGAGTTAGTTGGCCAAACAGCTAAAACTAAAACCTTGTTTTTCTCAGCAATGGGAGCAACCGCCAACGTCTCAGATGAACAAGAAGGAGTGAGAATTTTTACCTTATCAATATTAATTAATTTTTGCGCCGCGGTAGCTGATTCTTTACCATCACATTTTCCATCTTCGTAGATAATTTCTAATTGCCGTCCGCCAATGCCACCGGCTTTATTTATTTCATCTTTCGCCAATTCAAGCGTATTTTTCTTTTCAATTCCCCACGCTGCCCCCGAGCCGGTTAACGGCCCAATAAATCCAACCTTAATCGGGCCGGTTGTTACCGGCACAGCCGGTTTCGAGCCATAATACCAAAAGCCAATAATAATGAGGACAATAACGACGATGGCGATGATGGATTTGATAAGGTTAGACATGGTTTAATATTGTCTTAATTGTAATTGGATATCGGCAATTTGATTTTTGAAGCCCCTAAAACCGATCGTCCTGTCTGCGGGAGAATTGGCAATTTCGCGGTCAACACAGGCCAAATCTTTTTGGCATTTGGCGAAAGCTTTTACTATTTGTTTGAGATGAGTGTAGGCGATCGCGGCCCCATATTCGGTGCTTAGAGGTTTGAGGGCCGTGGCTTTCAATTTGGCCTCAAAGCTCGAGTCAACCGTGCCAAAACCAAACGACCAAGCGCCCTTCAGCTCATTAGCATATTTAGCTTTGACTTGATCGGTAATTGTATCATCAACTGTTCCCAATTTAGCCGAGTATTTGAGATCTTTGAGAGCCTTGAATGTATTAAGTGTGTCCCCTTCAAAGCCAACATTAATTATTGCCCCAGCTTGCCCATTTTTAATTTTCAGAACTTGAGTATGGAGATCGGTATCGCCGAGCTCGTAAGATTCAGTAATTATATCGGGGTAAACCTCTTGCGCGCCTTTTAAACAAAGCTCGCTAAATTCAGCTTTAGCTAGTAAGGTCGCAATTTTTTTAATTTGCTCGTCCTTAAACTTTTGGGCGACCAGTTTACAACCAGCTTGGTAGTCGATATAAGTTTTGAAGACATTGGGCGACATCGCCAGAGGTGAAACCGGCGCCGCATCGTAAATATGCAAAACTTGCTTATCTCTCAAAAACGACTCCACGGCGATCGCCGCCGGATTAAATTCCGAGTAAATAGCCTGCACGTTGTCGAGATTAACCAGTTTTTGCGCTGAACTTACCGATTTTGTCGCGTCGAGTTGGTAATCCTCAAAAACTAGATCAATTTTGTAGCCCTCAGCTTCTAATTCCTTTTTGGCAATCTCTGCCCCCACTCTCGTTGACTCGCCCCAATAAGCAGCCGGTCCAGTGAGATCGGTGATGATACCAACCTTGATCGGTGCCGTACTGGTCGGAACACTCACCGGCTTCGTTCCGAGATACCAAATCCCAGCAACAATAATAATGATGACGATAATCGCAATGAGCCATTTATAGGTTTTGGACATGATATTTGATTATAATTGAGGCACACATTGGCTATTAATAATTTTGGTTTGGGCTAAATCTAAATTAGTGTAATTTTTACCGCCGAAATTGATTTCTCCATAGAGACCATCGTGTTTTGCGTTCTTTAATATCTCTAACCCTTTCTCAGCGTCATTGCCTGATTCTTTGGCCACATTAAGAGCAAGTAAGGTATTTTCAAAGGCAAGGGTATAAAAAGTGTTTAGTTCTCGCCCCTTACCAATAACCCAGTTCTTCATTTCCCCGTCTTTGACGGGAGGATACTCATAACTATATTGTCCTTCTAAATTAAATCTTTTATCGGTTAAGACCCCGGGCAAAGTACAAGACAAATAAGTTAGATAAGGCTTTTTGATTTGATTAAGCGCCATATCGGCAAAAACTTGATTGAGAGCTGGGCCATAACCCACAAAAACGACAACGTCAGGATTATAGCTCTTTATTTTTAAAGCATCTGTTTTGAAATCGGTCGCTGCCTTATCAAAAGGAAAAAGCTCAACTTTGCGAGAGGAGTCGATTTTGGCTTTGATCCCGCTAGACCAGGTCCCGCCCAAATCATCATTAATATAGACAATCGCGATCTTCTTCCAATCTTTGTTCGAATTTATTTGAACCGGAATTTGACCAAAATTAGGCATGAAGTTTTGGAAAATATATTTTTTATCTTTGGTTAAACCAAATAAAGCCGCGTCAGAGATAAACACCTTTTTGTATTGATCAGCAATTGGGGCCACCGCGGCCGAAACGGCGCTCATCCCGACAACCGAAAAATTAACCTGGTCAATTGTCGCCAGCTTTGTTGCCGCAATCGTGGCTTGCTTAGCATCAGCCTGAGAATCCTCCAAAACTAAGTCCACCTTAATATCCGGGTTCTTTAGCTTAAAATACTCAACGGCGTCATTAATCGCCTGGATGGAAATTTGGCCAAATTTAGCCGCCGCTCCCGTTTGCGCATAAATCGCCCCAATTTTTATTGAGTCAACTTTTGTCGTCGGTGCCCCTGATTTCATCCCGAGATACCAAATCCCGGCGATAATGATAACTATGACGACAATCGCAATGAGCCATTTATAAGTTTTGGACATGGATAATTTATAAATTTTTAATACAATTTAATTAATTGACCGTTTTTGATGGTTTGGATCTCCACCGGGACAGAGCTGATGGTATGGTCGGGAGTAAATTTGAGTTCTTTGCCCAAGACGTTAAATGATTGGCCTTCGAGATATTGGCTAACCGTCCCCTTATCTTTGGCATTGGCAATCGCTTGCGCTAAGACATAAACCGCTTGATAACTTTGTTCGTCCGATTTGGCTGAATCGATATTATATTTAGCTTTAAATAATTGGGCAAATTGGGGCGAATCAATTTCCCAATTTACGACCACAATCCCCTCTAATAATTTTCTATCGATTTTGGCGTTTTTAAGAGCATCGAGAATGAGCGTGTGGGTAATTATTTTTGGTTGATAATTTAATTCTTTAGCCTGCTTGATAAAGCTAAGAGCGTCGATGTCGAGCATATCGAGAAAAACGGCGTCGACTTTAGCCTGTTTTAATTTAAGAATATCGGTGCGAAAATCCCCCGCCCCCATTTGGGCATAGGTCTCATCAACCACTTTGCTTCCGTTGAGTTCGGTCATGGTTTGATCAAGCGTCTTGGCAATTTCGG
>JBAZNO010000051.1:0-5039 GCA_041649195.1 Minisyncoccota bacterium
AATAAGCAATTACAAATTGTCTATGATGATACTGGGTCGCAAACGACGAGCGCCGTTTCGATTATGCAAAAATTTGTCAGTGAAGGCTACCCAATAATTCTTACTAGCGCTTACTCGCAAGAAACTTTGGCCGAAGCCCCCGTGGCCGAAAAGGGCAAGGTTTTATTGCTGGCCGCTGGTTCGGCGGCTGATAAAATGCGTGACGCTGGTGATTATGTTTTTAGACTTAAGGTGTCAGTAAATAAAGAAATTGAAAATCTTCTTGGTTTTGTAAAAAACAAAAATCTCAAAACGATTTATATTTTATATGCGCAAATTGATTATGGGGTTGGATCGAAAAAAACAGTCGAAGAACTTTGGCCGATCATGGGCGGAAAAATTATCGGCGAAGAAGGTTTTTTGCCCGAGAGCACTGACTTTCGGGCTCAATTACTAAAGGCAAAAAACGCTCGGCCTGATGTGATCTTGCTAGCAAGCGCGCTACCTAAGAATCTTGGCTATATTCTTAAACAGGCCAAGGAATTAAATTTGAATCAAAAATTTATCGCCCCCGGTGGTGCGGTTAGCCCAGAAATTATTACCATCGCCGGTTCGGCCGCCGACGGATTAGTGTACACAATGGAGTTTGATATTAATAGCACCAGTACGGCGACTAAAACTTTTCGGGAGAACTTTAATAAACGTTATGGCAAAGACCCCGAACTTTTTGCGGCGATGGGTTATGACGCGGCAAAGATTGTGGCGAAGATGTTAAAAATCTGCGGACCGAACTCGGCTTGTCTCAAAGATAATTTATACCAAGTCCAAAATTACCAAGGCGCGAGCGGCATTATCTCTTTCGACGATCACGGTGATGTCTTAAAACCAATGTTCTATATGACGATCAAAAATGGGAAATTTGTTCGATATGAGTAAACATCCCCGCCTTGCCTTGCAAAAGCCATTAGATGTGGTAGATTTTTGAGTGGAAAAGAACGACAACCAAGCGCCTAGGCGCTAGAAGGAGAGAGATCTCATGGCCAAGAAGAAGGGAATTTCCCACAAGAAAAGTGACCGACCCTCGCGTTTTCGAAAACAAGTTGAAGCGGCTAAGGCTGCTCGAGGACAGATGGAAACCTCGCACCCCCAGCGTTCTGGGAGCCAACAGGTAAATGCCTCGGACTCGGAACCGGAAAAAAGATCTCACCGGCTGGAGATGCCGAAAGGTCTTCGCCAAAAAGGGCGACTGACTGCCAATGTTTGGCGGGCGAAACGACGGCGCGAAGACAATCGGAAGCTTGCGTCCCCCCGTTCGTTCGAGCAGAAGTTTCGGGACTACCAAGAGGTTCGCGCGATCATTCAAGATCGGCGCCGATACGGTGTTTAGTTTTATCCATCTTTGAGTTCGATCTCGGCCCGGGCGCGCAAGCGCGCCCGGGCTGAACTATTTTTATTTTTGATACGACACATTAAAACTTGACAGTGGTTATATTTGTGATATACTAAAAGAGTAGTTAATCGATTGTCGATTGACAAAACTGTTCCTTGAGAGGAGGTGAGTAGAATGGAACAAGCGAGAAAATCAGAAATTCTCGGTCTTTTGGTGAAGGAATTTCTTCTCCAGAAAAAGGTCAGCATTTGTGCCCCGAACGAGTTTAGCCGCGAGATGAGTAAGCTCGCAAAAAAGTTCGGCGTCGAAGTTGAAGAGCTGTTAGAAATCGTCGTGCCGGTACTAACAGAACTTTTTTCTGCGATGGTCACCCCCATGACGAAAAAGCCATTGGGGATGAGCCCCAAGACTGGCCTTGGAATTCCCGGTACATTGTTTACCACGGGTCAACCGGGATTTCCGTCCCAAAGTTCTCTTGATGCCGGTAAGGCCGGAGACTAAGTCTCCCTAAGGGATAATTTGTCCTCCTCTCGATTGAGCTAGGACAAGAACAAGAACCCACCTCCCGGTTTAAGTAAGACCCTGCGTCCCGTGTGATGCAGGGTTTTCTCTTTTTATTGAAAATTTTGAGAAAGTGTTTAAACTAAAAGTATATGACAAAAATAATTGCACCGAAGTTAAAGGAGGGGGATGAGATTAGGGTCGTAGCACCGTCGCGGTCGCTGGCTTTAATCTCGGCCGAGACCCGACAAAATGCTAACGAACGATTTGCTAAATTAGGACTCAAACTTTCGTTTGGCGAGCACGCAGAAGAAAGGGATCGTTTTGTTTCATCATCAATTGCCTCGCGGGTGGCCGACTTGCACGCCGCCTTTGCTGATAAAAATATTAAAGCCGTTTTTACGGCCATTGGTGGTTTTAATGCCAATCAAATTTTACGTTCGCTCGATTGGGACTTGATTAAAAATAACCCGAAAATTTTTTGCGGTTTCTCCGACATCACGATTTTGAGCAACGCCATTTTTGCTAAGACTGGTCTCGTGACTTATTATGGTCCGCATTATTCAACTCTTGGTCAAGAACTTTATCTTGAGTATACTCTCGATTATTTTGAAAAATGTTTAAAACAAACTGAGCCTTTTTCTGTTTTAAAAAGCGAGAGCTGGAGTGATGACGCTTGGTACAAAGATCAAAAAAATCGTAACCAAATCCCGAATGAGGGCTGGTGGTTAATTAATGAGGGGCAAGCCGAAGGCGCAGTGGTGGGTGGTAATCTTTGCACTTTTAATTTATTGCAGGGGACTGAATATTTTCCTTCACTTAATGACAGCCTTTTAATTATTGAAGATGACGAGATGGCCGGGTCGGCGACGGATATTACTTTTGATCGTGATTTACAATCATTAATTCATTTGCCAGATTTTGGGGGAGTGAAGGGGATTTTGATTGGCCGGTTTCAAAAGGCGAGCGAGATGACTAAAGAAAAACTTTTGGCCATTATCAAAAGCAAAAAAGAATTAGCCAATTTGCCGATCTTGGCCAATGTTGATTTTGGTCATACAGATCCTAAAATTACTTTACCAATTGGTGGGCGACTTAAAATGGTGGCCAGTCAAGAAAATTCTAAAATTGAAGTGTTAGAGCATTAGTCTCGATGGCCAGACCCGTTTCACTTGTCGATCGGGAGGCGCTTGGCTGATCCCTTGTTTCACAAAGCCTTTGCCTGCTTGTTGACAGGGGCCGAAGATAAAAGCAGAATAGAGCCAGACTATTGTTTTAAGGTCATCATAAGCTGAAAGGAGGATGACTTCATGTTTATAATAATTCCTGATCCTTTAAGAGGAGGGAAAAGTGGTCTAAGTGAGCCGAGCATTGGGCTGATCAAAAGGGTTCAGAGCCATCCGGGAGGAATTACTCTGAAGCGCCTCGTTGGCGAGGCAGAAATTTCTTTAGGGTTGAATGGTGCCCAAACAAAAGGGACAGTTTCTCGGTTGGCAAAAGATCAAATCGGGTATCTCTCGATCGAGTGGCTTTCTGAGAAAGAGTCTGTGGTTTCGATCACTCCTTTGGGAGAGAAATTTTTGTCGGCACTCAAGGGCTCGCGAAATGGCGGTAATGGTTTTGGCTCAAAGCCCCCCGGAGCTTCGCCAGAGATTTCTGCCGATGGTCTGGTTTTATCGCCACCTAAAGGAGACGATGAATGGGTCAGGCTCTTTCTCCGGGTGATTAGAGCTTACCTACGAAACCGTGGCTCTAAAAGTCTTGAGTTGGTCGAAGTCGTGGTGGCGGCGAGAAATCGCGCCAAAGATTTTGATTTCGGTCTCTCGAAGATTGGAGACGAAGATATTAGGAAAAATTTTCTTCGCCTCGTTTCTGCCGGCCGATTTCAAGGAGCTCTTTTTGAGCGAGAGGGTGAGTATGAACTTTCGACAATGTAGGCCCGCAACAGCGGACATGGAGGTCAGCTGTTGGCGGGCCTTTGTGTTTCATATAAGATATGAGAAATGAATATTAATCAGATAAAAAAAGAATTACGGCAAAAGGCTAACCCCAAGAAGGCTAAAATATTATTGCGATTTTTTAAAACGGGCAAAGGCGAGTATGGCGAGGGGGATAAGTTTTTGGGTTTAACCTCACAACAAATTAAAGATGTCGCTCGACAATATCAAGATTTGAACTTGGGTGATTTAAAAAAATTATTAACTAGCCACGTTCATGAAGATCGAGTAGTTGCCTTGCGGATCTTGGTGGCACGATATCAAAAAAACAAGAAACAAATTTTTAATTTTTACATTAAAAACATTTCTCGAATCAATAATTGGGACCTTGTTGATTTGAGCGCGCCAAATATTGTCGGGGATTATCTCTTAAATTATTTTAAGAAAAAAGAAACTCATAAACTTTTATTTAAATTAGCCAAGTCCAAAAACATTTGGTCGCGACGAGTCGCAGTGTTGGCGACTTTTGCTTTTATTAAAAACGGTAGATTTAAAGAAAGTTTGGAGTTATCCGAATTTTTATTAATCACCCAAAAAGATTCTCACGATTTAATGCATAAGGCCGTTGGTTGGATGTTGCGCGAGGTGGGCAAAAGGGAGCTTAAGGTTTTAGAAAATTTCTTAAATAAATTTGGACCACAATTACCGCGCACTACCCTTCGTTACGCAATTGAGCGCTTCACCGAAGCGAAGCGCTCAATTTATCTAAAGGCTAAAAAAAGAAATTAATTATTTTTTACCCCAGCTTTTTTTGTAAGCGTAGAAATAATAAATAATATCTAAGATACCGACCGTGTTGACTAAGAGCAACACAATGAACCAAATTTTGGCCCCACTGCGGGCGGCGCGCCAAAGGGCGAGCCCCTTCCACACTAAGCACCAAGCGATCAAGATAATTAATAAAGTGGTCATGCCGGCAATGCCCGCAACGACCGTGCCCCAAACATCGGCCGGTAAATTACCGAGGCCGTTCGTACCATTAATAACGTTTGCCATATGCTAGTTATTATAGCACAAGAAAATTTTTTTATTGACGCGGGATGTTGATAACAATTTGGCGCGGAGTAAATTGAATCAAGATAAGGGTAACGATCGCGCTAATTCCACCCAATAAAGAAAAGGTGGTGAGATAGCCAAAATGCTCGGCGGCAAAACCAGAGAGGATCGGTCCA
>JBAZNO010000052.1:0-4994 GCA_041649195.1 Minisyncoccota bacterium
TTGGCGCCTTCTGAAGTTCCGAAACATAATCAAGAATAGACTCCATGTCTTTTTGGAGCTTATCCTTCTCCTCCTCACTCAAGGCAATTCTGGCCAAATTCGCCAAATTATTAACATCTTCTCTGGTTAACATACCCAACTAGTCTATCACCAAATTTTGATTTTGAAAAATGGCTTCAGAGCCCTAGATTAGCTAAAAATTCTTTCAATTCTCCCCCTTTCAATTCACGTGATTGGCCCGGAGTAAGCGAGCCAAGTTTGATATTCATAATTTGCACCCGCTTGAGGCTCTCGACAGTGAGATGAGCCCCAGCCAACATCCGGCGAATTTCGTGCTTTTTGCCTTCGGTTAAAGTAATTTCTAAATTATTTGGGCCAATAATCTCACAGGTTTTAGCTCGTAGAGTCACTGCGTTCCCACGGGCCAGGGCTTTAAACTTTGTTCCTCCCTCTAATATTTTTTTGTGCATTGGCGAAACTTTCTCGCGAACCTCCACCTCATAAATTTTTTCATGAGCATATTTGGGGTTAAGCAAACGATCGGTCACTCGGCCGTCATTGGTAAGTAAAATTAAACCCTCTGATTCTTTATCGAGACGACCAAGAGGGAAAATCCTTCGACCTTGCTCAGGATCAGCTACGCCGACTTTTATGTCTTCAGTTGCGAGCCCACGAGGTTTGTTATAAGCGAGATAAACATGTTCCTTACCACTATCACCGGCAGCGTAGATGACTTCAACCTTATCACCCCCATTGACCTTATACCCCAAAACCGCTTTTTTACCATTCACCAAAACTTTGCCCTGCTCGATCAATTCATCCGCCCCCCGCCGAGTAGCGACCCCCTTCTCTTCAAGATATTTATTTATTCTAATTGGAAAATTCATTGATCCTGGCATATTTTTTATGTTTTTACCACTAACTATATTTCTGCGACCGCGAGAAAATAATTAGCTCAGCATTTTTCTAAATTCACTCTCGCTAATAATTTCCACCCCTAATTTTTCAGCCTTATCCAATTTTGAACCAGCCTCCTCACCGGCCAAAACATAATCAGTTTGAGAGGAGACAGAACTCGAAACCTCCCCACCGTTTTGTTTAATTAAAGCTTTAGCCTCATCACGCGACAAGGTTGGCAAAGTGCCAGTCAAAACAAAAGTCTTCCCTCCCAACTTCCCCCCTCCCTTTGTCCAAGGATTACCCTTGGAATTGGGGGTGGTGTGTTGTAATAAGTTGGCCACCAGTTTTTTATTTTCGGACTGACGAAACCAATCATAAACCGATTGGGCGACAATCTCGCCTACTCCCTCTATTTTTTGTAAATCTTCAAGCTTGGCCTCTTGAATTTTAGCGAGAGAACCAAAGTTTTCGGCGAGATCTTCAGCCGTTTCTTCGCCGACATTGGGGATCGACAAACCGACAATAAATCTCGAGAGAGAAATCTGGCGTCGCTCGTCAATCGCCTTAAGCAAATTCTCCACTGACTTTTCGGCAAATCTGGGCAGGGCCAGTAAATCCCCCTTCTTTAATTTGAAGATATCATCAAAAGTCGCGAGTAAATTATTGTCCATTAATTGATCAATAATTTTGGGACCGAGCTTCTCAATATCAAAAGCGTGTTTAGAAGTGAAATGATAAAATTTGCGTCGTAATTGGGCCTCGGAATTTTTATTAACACAGCGCCAAGCCGCTTGACCTGGAATTCTTTCAATGGGTCCGGAACAAGCTTCGAGCATTGTCGGCCATTTAAAAACTTTTTCTTTGCCCGTGCGCATCTCGGTCAGCACCCGCACGATATCGGGGATAACGTCTCCGGCTTTTTGCAAAATAACGGTATCGCCCACTCGCACGTCCAGCCGTTTTATTTCGTCTTCGTTGTGGAGGGTCGCGCGCGAAACAGTTGACCCGGCGATTAACACCGGACGGAGATTAGCCACTGGCGTAATAGTGCCCTGCCGGCCAACCTGCAACACAATATCCTCCACCACCGTCGTCGCCTGTTCAGCTGGGAATTTAAAAGCAATCGCAAAACGTGGCGCTTTGCCGGTATAACCAAGCTTCTCTTGCAAAACTCGCTCATTAACTTTAACCACCACGCCGTCAATGAGATAATTTTGCCGGTCTTTTTTATTTTGCCATTTTTGCCAAAATTTAATCACCTCTTCAATATCTCGGCACTCGGCAAATTCTTTATTAACTTTAAAACCAAGTTTGGCTAAGAGTTTGAGTTCTTCAGCTTGAGTTTTAGGAATTTCTCCGACCGAAATATCGTAGATAAAAGTATCCAATTTTCTCTTGGCCACCACTCGCGGATCAAGTTGGCGAATCGTGCCAGCGGCGGCATTACGCGGATTGGCAAATTCCACCTCACCATTTTTGACTCGTTCTTTATTTATTTTCTCCAGTTGATCAATTCCCAACCAAATCTCCCCCTCAGCCACCAAGTCAATGGCCTCAGTCAATTTTAACGGCACGCTATTAATCGTGCGCACATTCATCGTCACATTTTCGCCCACCACTCCATCACCGCGCGTAGCGGCCGTTACCAGCAACCCTTTTTCGTAAGTTAAGACTACGTGCAGCCCGTCAATCTTCAACTCGCAGACATAGGTAGGGGTAATTCCATTTAGCATTCTTTTAACTCGCTCATCAAAAGCCCGCATATCCTCCGGCGTAAAAGCGTCATTAAAGGACCATTGGGGCACGGCATGACGTACCTTTTCAAACTTATCTAGGGGTCGGCCCGACACTCGCTGGGTTGGCGAATCTGGGGTAATTAAGTCGGGGAAACGCTCCTCTAGGGCCCTTAATTCTTCCTCTAGGGCGTCATAGGCCGGGTCAGAGATCTCTGGGCTATCTTCGACATGATAAAGATGCCGGTGGCGATTAATCACCCCCCGGAGCTTAATTACCCGCTTTTTGGCCTCATTACGGTCCAGTTCTGCCATTAGCTAATTATAGAGTTTGAGAATGAAAAAAACAAAGATTATCGGCTCAAAATTCTCTTTATTTTAGTAGGGCTTAATTATTGACGGAGCAGACCTTTTGACAATTCTTTCACCAGAACTACCGCTATAGCCATCGGACACCAAGAAGGCTACGGACTTACTGAGGAGGTCTGTGCCGTCACAAACTCCCGTCAAAATACATTCCCGATTAAATCTCACTAAAAGATCAAGCTTTCTGGTAACGCCATTATCGTCAATAATTATTCCGGCTGCCTTATATTCAGGATAAGGGGCACTGGCCGAATTTACAATATTGAGCACAATATTGCCTCCCGAGAGAGAGCATTGAATATTGGCCGTTTGATTAAAAGTAATTGTCTCGATCGGATGCCCGCTGGCATCATCGGTCGCCGTTATTTCATAAAACACCCCTTGCCCGTTGCTCGCATAATTTAAGAGACATTCCCGGCCAGAGTTAGCTAAATAATAATAGGTGGTCTCGGATTCGCGGTTAAAAGAAGAAAAAACTAATTGTTTGGTTATAATATTCATTAAAATTATCCCAACAGTCAATACCGCGCCAGAAAGTAAAACTGCGTAGAGAAGAGCAAACCCCTTATTTTTAAAACAACTAGACATAAAAATTAATTAGCAAAAATTATACTTCGAGAGATAATAGGCTTAATAGGTAAATTGTTTCTTATAATTGTAACCTTCGAGATTATTTCATATTGTCGAGGAGCAACAGCTAATTGATTGAGGATTATCTCCCGAGCAAAAATCGTCGGATCACCAGTAATACAATTATAACCGTAAGTGTCACTATTTGCATCATTATCTTTTTTCAACCCCGAAGGGCACGAGTAAAGAGAGGTATTAAAAGTTGCTACCCCCTGATTTCTCTGGTCAATCATCAACTCAACCCCCTCTTGGGCCAAATAAGTGGCGGTAATTTGATCTTTTATATACCGCGAGTCGCGCAGAGCATTAGAGAGCAGAGACATCGGACCCAAAACAGTAATCATTAAGACTATAATGGCAACAAAGGTCTCAACCAAGGTAAAACCTTTTGAGAGATTATGGCGGTGGCAAACTCTAGTTTTAATCTTATTGGTCATTGTTTCTTTGCGATATGGTATTTTGAATAAAGAAATCTGTTCGCTCACGAGGAGCGGTACCGGCCATACCACTAATTATAATTTTTACCTTTTTTAAAGTCCCCCCCTCGCCCACAATATTAAATTTTAAACTATCAACTTGAATCTCTGGGGAAATAATATCCAGCTCATCTTCTTGACAGGGGCATGCCCCAAAGCATTTTTTAACACTGGTGCTATTTTTGGAATAACAGACTGTCTGAGATTCATTATTAAGCCAAGAGTCAATCGGTAAAAATTCGATGCAATCTTCGGCCGCAGAACAGTGGTCATTATTGTAGTTAATCCCCTCTCTAATGTTAAGAGACATACTCTGGAGAGAAAAGTTAAAGTTGTCCATCAGAAGGCGCATCTTTTGCGCCCTCTTATAAGCATAAGACATCGTCAAGAGAGTTGAGACGACAATAAAAGCAACGATAACAAAAATCGAAACTGCCACCATCATCTCCACCAAGGTGAACCCATGTTTTTTGTTTATTTCTGTTTTGCTAGTTCTAAACATCTTCATCCTATTTAAGATTTTTTAAAAAAATTAATTACCACAATTAGCCAGGGCGATTGGTGATATCTGCCCATTGCTATAGACACGAACACAACGCTGATCACCGGCAACACTCCTTACAGAGATAATCTTAATGTCTAAGTGTCTGAAGGAAATCAACGAGGGAGAAGCAGAAAAATAGTCTGTATAGATAACCGGTTCTAGTTGAGTCCCAATTGAGGCGGCATAGTTATTGGAACGAAAAACCACATCAACAGAATCATGAGAATTCCCGTCTATTACTATATCACTTATCCTAAAACCGTTAATGACATATCTCTCCTCATAGTTGTTGTTTTCACAACTTGTTTTGACGCTGCTCAACAAGCAAAAAACCGAACTATTTTT
>JBAZNO010000053.1:0-4939 GCA_041649195.1 Minisyncoccota bacterium
CTACAATCTGTTTGGCGACGTAGAGACCGAGGCCGGTACCGGAGATATTAGTTTTGCCGGCATCATCAGCCCGGACGAATTTATCAAATAATTTACCCAGCGTTTCTTTAGGGATACCGACACCAGTGTCAGAGACCGTGATGCGGACATTTTCTTTTACTTTACTTTTGCCGGCCGGCAAATTCTCTACTTTAATTTTAACTCCCCCAGCCGGCGTGTATTTAATACTATTATCAATAATGTTGGAGATAACTTGCGTTACTTTGCCACTATCGGCTGAGATTTGATGATTGCCAGTACCATCCTGAAATTCGATGGTGAGTCCTCTCTTTTTCACATTCGGCTCTTGGTCTTTCACAACTGTTTGGGCCAAGGCGCCGAGGTCAAAAACGGAGATTTCATATTTCATTTTGCCGAGCTCAATGCGGGTGATATTTAAGAAGTCTTCGATTACCGTCACCAATTTCAAACTTGATTCATATACACGGTCAATCGCTTCGCGCGCCTTCTCTTCGATTGGACCAAATGAACCCTCAAGTAACATCGAGGTGTAGCCCTTAATGGCGGTGAGCGGGCTTCGAAGCTGGTGCGACGCAATTGACACGAATTCGGTCTTCTGCCGATCAAGTTCTTTTAATTTTTCATTGGCCACCTTGAGTTTGTCATTAGCCTTCGACAAATCAACGGCCAATTTCTCGATTTCTTCACGCTGTTGAACTTCTTTGATTACCGAGCGGATAAGTAAAAGGCCGAAGAACAGCAGGATGCCGAACTCCACCCCCTTATAAATAATTATTGTGATATCCGACGATAGGACTACTTCGAAAAAAGTGATGATCGCGAGGACAAAGACCAAGACTTCGGTTGAAATAACTTTTATATTTAACAAACCATGGCGAGCAATAGAGTAAGCCGTTAAGGCGATAAAAGGGATGATAAAGAAAGCGCCAAAAGGAATGAGGCTTGAGTTGTTCAAAAAAGCGGGAAAAATAAAATTGAAAGTAATGATTAAAAAACAGGTAATAAAAATGCCTATCAAAACTAAGCCTAACTGTTCGAACCTTTTACCCGAGGACTTGAGAGTCTTTCTGATCAGGACAAACAACCCTCTAGCCAGTAAAAAAATAACAAGAATTCCAAATAGATAAATTAAGGGGCCTTTCTCAAAGCCTAGAGCAGTTCCATTATCTGCATATTCAGAGATTCTGGCTACAATGAACGGGGTAAGAGTCAGAATTGAAATAATCAAGGTTATCCATGGCACCAAGGGTTTGATTTTTTTAAATCGGCCACTGCCCTCTTCCTCTTCGGGAAAGACTGTCAATAATTGGTAAATACTGAAGGCAAACCAAACCGCAAAAAACATTACTAAACGGAGGGTCAACAACGCTAGCCACTGATTGGTAACTCGGTAGCTTAGATAATTTACCAGGCTCCAAAGGATGCCCGTGATTGACACGAGAAGAAAAGCTTGGTTAGTTCGGCTCTTGCTATTACTTAGAAAAATAATAAACCCCAGGATGGCCATTCCCGCGATCGCAATTCCTACCGATAAGAGATCGAGATTATTTACCAAACTCATGGTTATATTCTAACAAATAATAACCGTTAGTGAAATATCTTATTTTACTACCAGGGAGAATGTCCCTAACGAACCTTTTTTGGGGAAATCTCAAATTAGAGAAAATTTCAGAATTCAGAAAAACTGGCTCGTTCCAGCCAACGATTGTTTGCGGAATCATATTAATCCAACTCCTGAATCCATCATACTCTAAGACCGAACTTGCCCATTTTGTGTAGAGGTCGTTTAATCGATTTCTTGAGGCCTTATTTAGATGATGTCTAAAGAGGCAACTATAAATTAAGTCTATTGATTTGGCGGGAAAGTTTTTCTCAAGATCAAAAATA
Source organism: Minisyncoccota bacterium (assembly GCA_041649195.1). Classification (GTDB taxonomy): domain Bacteria; phylum Patescibacteriota; class Minisyncoccia; order Phycocordibacterales; family XYD1-FULL-46-19; genus CAIPHT01. The sequence goes on from JBAZNO010000053.1 coordinate 1,909, forward strand.
TCATTGTTGGCTAACACGACGGTATGTTTTTTTAATTTAGCCTTTGCCTCTTGCAAGAATTCATAACCAATATTATCCTTCTCGATAATTTCAATCTTATCTCCCAGCCCCGCTAGATTATTTTTTGCTACTTGTTTGGACGTGGGAGAGATATCGATACCAATAAAAAGACAGGGCTCAATTTCTTTTCCTACCTTCTCTATTACTTGCCTTTCAATTTCCATACTGCCTGAACCGAGGCTAGCCAGGATCAATCCTCCGCCACGTTCGGCTATTTTTTTATAGATAGATTGCACTAACGGCTCTACCAGAGCGATGGACTTACTTCGTTCGACTCTAATGAGATTTTTGTACATAATTTCTTCCCATTCTGGTATTTCCAAGTCATTTACCTCCAAAATTTTTTTTGGGTCGAGTTTTGGTGCCCTAACTACCAGCCAATAAAAATAACTAAAAATATTTTTTGTTGCCCGAAAAAAGTCTAACAAAGCTTCAGCCTGATATTCAAAACACGGTTTTTCTTGATAAAAACCCTCAAGTCTATTTTGGATAGCGTTTATTTTTTGAAGACGGTGACTCATGAGCCAATACTTTAGATTAGGATTAGTATAGCAGACTAATTATCAAAAATCATTTAGGCTTTATCATTAAGGGGGGCTCGTATCTTTAAATTTGACAAAATGTTAAAATGATGATAGTTTTGAGATAGAATTAACCATGTTCTTAACATTTAACACGTGAATGACCATGATTGGTTATTTATTGTAGGAGGTATTTAAATGGCAACAGTGAGGATTCGTCCGTTTGCTAGAGAAACCATCTTTTCTAGCTATACAATCAATCTGTCCAATAGGTGCAATCTGTTGTGCTCATATTGTTCAAGAGATTCTTCTCCTCAAGACTTGCGACATCTCCCTGTGGAAGCAGTTAAAAGCATCCTTCGGTATTTCCATGCACGTAAGAGTGGCGATGCCCCCCTCTTTGTGCAATTGACGGGCGGAGAAATTTTTCTCTACCCCGACGTCTTTGAGGTTATATCGTTGGCCCTAGATCTTAGCTATGTGGTCAGGATACAAACCAATGGGACGCTTCTGGACCGACTTGGTTCATCAGAGATTAAAATTTTCAAGCGCCCAGGCATCGTGTTCAAAGTTTCTATTGATGGATGGGATGAGGTTTCCCATGGCCTCTATCGTAATGCCGCGACGTTTGAGAAGGTTCTTTCCGGCATTGATTTCTTAAGAAAAGAGAGAATCAGATTTGGCTTGAAAACGGTAATTCATGATGGAAACTTTCATGAACTTAACAAGATGCTAGAGTTTTGTCTCAAAGTTGGGTCTGGCGGTTGGTCACACAATACTCTGATGCTGGCGGGAAGAAGCAAAGACTCTTGCCGGATCGATGAAATGTCGGTTGTCAAGAAACTTGTTCCTTTGTATTGCCAAAACAGATACAAGCCACTACTTAACGGGAACAATGTGTTGATCTATTACCAATTTGCCAAGTCCGGGGTGACCTCTTGGCCTCCTTATCTCTACTTCAATTTTGACGGGGAGTTGTGTGTCACCGATAAAATTGTTCCAGAGCGTCTTCTTGGGAATATTCACGAAGGTAGATCGGAAGAGATAGAAAACTGTCTTTCTAGGCTAGGCCAAGTCCTCCAGAAAATTGACCGTCCTATCCCCCCTGATATACTTAGGTTCGTGGAACGACACCTTGTTCTTTGAGGTCTTTGTTAGCGAAAGGAGGTGGTTCTCTTGAGTGCATCGGAAATTGTCGAAGTCGACAGCGATATCGCCTGGTTTGGTGGCGATATGAACAGCTAACCCCCACCCCTTGACGATGCCCGTGGTCTTTTAAGATTACGGGCATCCCCTTACCCTAATTTTATGTTAATAGCAAATATAATTGCATTATAAAATTATGAAATATATTTATCGAGGAACAACTAAAAAAGAAAAAGAAGGAACACTTGAAATCAGATTACCCAAAATGTCTGATGTTAACCAACTGTGTAAATTTGAAAATACTCTTTCACTTGAAAAAACATTTACCGCTCTTCAAGGAGAAAAGATTTCCTCGGTAGAAGGGCAAAAATATATTTTGAGGATTCTAAAAGATGCTAAGGATAAAAAAGGTCTTACTTTTTTTATGTTTGTCGAAGGCGAACTAGCTGGTCTAGCCAGTCTTATTCTGCGTCCTAAAATTTATAATCATACGGCCAACGTGAATATTTCTTTGATTAGAAAATATCGGGGGCAGGGCTTGGGCAAAACATTGCTGGGTCATTTGTTTTCTCAAGTAAAACAATTTACTAATCTTAGACTTCTTATTTTGCAGGTTCATGCGACAAATAAGTCCGCCATTAAGCTATATTCTGGGTTGGGTTTTAAGGAATACGGCCGACTTCCCGGCGGTATCAAGCATCATAACAGATATATTGATGAAGTTTTGATGCGCAAAAAGATTTTATAGACCCCAGTTTTTCAAAGTAGGGTTTCTTACGAGGAGAGGCATAATATTTTAATCTTAAGCCTGTGGAATTAGATGATTGTTAGTTTAAACTCTCTCTAATATTATCCAGCCCAAAACGATAACGACCGGCGGGCAGGTCTTTGCCGATGAGGATTTGGCGGGCGAAATAAGCAAGCGTTGCTCCGCGCAAGAAGGTGGCTTCGGCCAATTGCGGGATGCCGGCGAGGTCAATGCCGACCCGATCAAACGATTCGCGCAATTCTTTAACCAGGTTTTCCCCACCCATAAAATCGCGCATTAGAGCCATTTTTTCACGAAAATCAGTGGCGGGACCCACTTGCGCTACTCGATCAATTACTTCAGTTTTAAGTTTGCCGTTTAGGAGTGGGGTCGAATTGTCGAGATCATAACGTTCAACATCAATAATGATATTAGAACCGTTACCGGTGACCATCAAAACCGGGATCTTATATTCGCGCGCTTTTTCGCGCATCGCTATTTTTAGTTTGAGATTATCCATCTCCTCGATTAGCAAATCGATCCTTGGTTCAAGCAA
>JBAZNO010000054.1:0-4784 GCA_041649195.1 Minisyncoccota bacterium
CGGGAGTGTTAAAAAATATTTATGCGCTGGGGTTGGGGATTGCCGAGGGTCTCGGCTGGACGCTTAACGAACGAGCGGTTTTATTTGGTCAATCGCTTGAAGAAATTTTACCCTTGATAAAAATTTTAGGCGGGAAGAAAGAAACTTTTTTGAGCGCACCGATTATGGCCGATTTAGCCGCAACCAGTTTTGATAATCATTCATTAAATCATCAAGCCGGGATGGAGCTTGGCCGAACTGGCACGACCGATAAAAAAAGCGAAGGGCTCGTATCACTAGTGCCACTTTTTGATCAGCTTGGTAAACAATCCGAAAAATTTCCCATTCTCCTCAATCTGGCCAAAATTGTCGTCGCCCACGAAGACCCCAAGAAGGTTTTTGGGCGGTATTAGAGGCGCTCGGCCTCCGTTCAGTTAAACAACACAGAAAACCGTTCCCGCGAACGGTTTTCTTACGCTCCGCGACGGCCATTTCGCCGTAGTTCCTCGCTACGCTCGGGACAAAAAATGACGGCGAAAACCATGCTGGCCGTGGCTACGCGAGGTTGTTTAACTGAACGAGTCCTCGCTTGACTGCTAAACCTCCAATCATTCTTAAAAACGACTAACTAAAACTTCGCGACCGCGCGAAAATAGTTAGTGAGAAAAACATGTTAACCAAAATTCGCGATCGTGAAAAAGAGCTAACAAGTTGACCATTTTTGAATAAAAAGGTATAACTGGAGTCAGAACAATGTCGGGCAGACATGCCCAAAACAATCCCGATAGGGAGCCTGGATACAGGCAGGAAAGGTTATGACATGGGAAAAGTAACGAGTCTGGTATAAGTTGCGGAACTTATCCGTGGGGGAGAGGTGCTAAACCTTAGACAAAAACAGATCCTGGAGTTCGTTGGGAGTTTGTTCGGCCTTTTGAAGGGGATGATCAAAAATCCCCGAGAGGTTGTTATTTCGACAAGTTGTGGAAGGGACGATCGGCGGATAGTCTGGAAGCTCAAATCCTTTGAAGCAAGAGTCCAGCTTACTTGCGAAGACGGTATGGAGGAGAAAACGTACTGGTGGACATACTCTGTCCTCGGGGAGAGGGAGTCGATATCTTCTCCTCCTAATATCATCTTTGGGTCCATATTGTCGGTATATGATTCTCTGGGCCCGTTAGTGGATGGGCTTGCTGAAAAAGTTCCGGGGATGTACGATAAATTCTTAATCTTGAAAAAGGCTAATGCCTCTAAGCCAGAATAGTTTTATCAACCTGCCTCGCATTCGAAAAGCCTCGCGCTTTCGGTGCGAGGCTTTTCTGTTTTTAAAAATATCGCAAAAACGACTAACTAAAAACTGACGGTCGTCAGGAAATAGTTAGTCACTGAAAACTTAACATTCCTGACGATCGTCCAAAATGCTAAGAAATTTCAATGTTAACAAAAATTCACGATCGTGAAAAAGTGTTAACAAAGATTAATAAATTGTGGGCTAGATGAACAAACTCTCCACCACTTCTTTAACGAGATTGCCGTCGGCGAGGCCCTTGGTTTCTTTAGTGATGGCGCCCATCAATTGGCCGAATTTGGTTTTGTCGGTAATGCCCAGCTCGGCTTTTTTGGCCGTAGCGATGGCGAGGATATCCTCGCGGGACATTTGCGCGGGGAGAAAGCTCTCGACAATGGCGAGTTCGCGTTTCTCTTCCTCCGCCTTCTCGGGGCGATTGCCGATGGTGAATTGTTCGATTGATTCTTTGCGCTGTTTGACGAGTCTTTTCAAAACGGCTAAGGCCTCATCGTCGGTCGCCAATTCGTCGGGCTTGCGCCCCTTGGCCATGACCTCGCTCGTCATGGTGGACGAAATATTGCGCAAGGCGCTTAGGCGCTCGGCCTCCTTCGCGAGCATCGCTTTTTTAATCTCATCTTTGATTTGTTGATGTAACATCCAATTACAAATTTATTGTTTAATAATATTGACCATTTATCTTTTGGATTAATAATTACAGTTTAAACTATTGTCAGATTTTGTAAAATTTGTAACGGGACAAGTAAAAGGAAAATCCCGGCGAATTTTTTGGTAAAAATCCGCCGGGTTAATACTTGACCGAAATCCAGGTGATGAGCCCTAACATCGTGCCGGCAACTAACAGAAAGCCGACAACCCTCAAAACATTCTGGCGTTTTGGGCGCAATTTCCTTAGGCTTTCTCTTGGGTAAAACCTTCGCCCCAATAAGGTAACATAGGGTTTTGGCATATAAGGATCCTCCTACTTGAATCTTATGCCTAAAAAGGCAAAAGTCAAAAGATTTGCTATAATTTAGCCTATGGAGTATAGCGAAAACTCCACAGGGTAAATGATTACTGAAGAATTTAAACAAGCTTATAAACGGCTAAACAAGGCCCAAAAAGAGGCGGTTGATACGATTGAGGGGCCGGTAATGGTGGCGGCGGGGCCGGGAACGGGCAAAACGCAAATTTTGGCTTTGCGGATTGCTAATATTTTACTAGAGACTGACACTGAGCCAGAGAATATTTTGGCGATCACTTTTACCGAGTCGGGTGTTTTGTCGATGAGGCGGAGATTGGCCGAGATTATCGGCACGCCGGCTTATGCCGTCGCGATCAATACCTTTCATGGTTTTTGCAATGACATTATTAAAGAGGAGCCAGAAAGTTTCCCCAATATCATTGGTGCGACTAATATTACTGAAGTTGAACAGATTAAGATTTTAGAAGAGATTCTTGCCCCGCGAAGCCTTGGCGAAGTGGGGTTGAGGATAAAGGAATTAAGCACCCGCAACGACCCATTTTATTATCTGCGCGCGATTCTATCTTCAATCAATGAACTTAAGCGTGAAGGAATTTCGCCTGAAAATTTTCAGACAGAAATAAAAAAGAGTCTGACCGAATTTGAAGAAATTCCCGATCTTTATAATGACAAAGGCAAATATGCCGGGCAAATGAAATCTAAATATGCCGACGAATTAAAGCGCCTCAAAAAAAATGAGGAATTGGGCAAGATTTACGAAGAATATCAAAATAAATTACGTGAGCAAAAGGCCTATGATTATCAAGATATGATCATGGAGGTAGCGATGGCCCTTGAGCAGGACTCCGCCTTATTACTGAAACTTCAAGAGCAATATCAATATATTTTAGTTGATGAGCATCAGGACACTAATAATGCCCAAAATAAAGTGCTTGAATTGCTGGCCAATTATTTTGAGAACCCGAATTTATTTGTGGTGGGGGACGACAAGCAGGCGATCTTTCGCTTTCAGGGCGCGTCACTCGAAAACTTTTTGTATTTTAAAAAGAAATATCCCGAGGCTAAATTTATTGTTTTAGAAGAGAATTATCGCTCGAGTCAAAATATTTTGGATGTGGCAGACTCACTTTTGGCTGGCGATAAAAAATTGAAGTCTAAAGCTGTCCACAAAGACGAGCCCATTGATATTTATGAGTTCTCGACGCCGGAGGTCGAAGAATATTTTATTGCCGAAGACATTAAGGCCAAAATCAAAAAAGGAGCGAAGCCAGAGCAGGTTGCCGTTTTTTATCGCGACAATCGAGATGTTTTTGCCATTGCCAAAGCGCTGGAGCGGGCGGGCGTGCCCGTCGCAATTGAGTCCGATCAAGATATTTTGGGCGATAATGATTTGCGTAAATTAATCACCATCTTTCGGGCGGTGGAGCAGGTGGGGGACGAGAAATTATTTGTTGAAACTTTGCATCTCGATTTCTTAAATTTTGAACCTCTCGATATTTATAAATTAACTTATCAAGGATATAAAGAAAAAACTTCTGTTTTAGATTTAGCCCAAAACAGCCCGATTTTTAAAGACTGGTATCAAAAATATATCAGCTTGGCCAAGATCGCGAAGAACGAGAGTTTGACCGAGAGTTTTGAACAAATTGTGCGGGAGAGTGGCTTTCTTAATTATCTCTTGGCAAAGCCGGAGACAGTGGAAAAGATTGATAAATTAAACGGTTTGTTTGACGAGGCCAAGAGTTTAATTGAACGTCATCGCGAGGGAAAAATGGCCGATTTTATTGCCTATCTCGATCTCTTAACGACCCACGATATTTTACTTAAAAAAGGGACAGGGACAATCGCGCCTGGGCGAGTGCGTTTGATGACGGCGCATAAATCCAAGGGTCTCGAATTTGATCACGTATATATTGTTTACGCTTATGACGGCCATTGGGGTAATAAAAAAAGACGTGACTTAATAAAATTACCGTGGCAAAAGGCGGAGGGAAATGACGATGAGCGCCGGCTCTTTTATGTCGCCCTAACTCGCGCTCGTCAAACGGTAATAATTACTTATTCGCGTACCGACACGAATAAACGCGAATTATTACCCTCGCAATTTATTGGTGAATTACGAGCCGATTTGGTGGAGAAAAAGGGAAGTGCCAAATATGAAAAAGAATTAGCCGATCATCGGGAGATTTTATTTGCCCCGCGGGAGACTCACGGCGCTTCGGTTAAAGATAAAGAATTTGTGCGGGAGTTATTTCGTGAGCGAGGTTTGGCGGTTACCCACCTAAACAATTATCTTAAATGCCCGTGGAATTATTTTTATACCAATCTCCTACGTTTGCCCAAGGCCCAAGAACCACACTTAATGTATGGTAACGCCGTCCACGGTGCGCTCCAAGATTTTTTCAATAAATTTGGGGGTGACGAAGATCCTGATAAGGCTTTTTTGTTAGCGCGGTTTGAGGACGGGTTAAATCGGCAACCGCTGACGGCCCGTGATTATGGCGAATTGTTGGAGCGGGGAGAGAAGGCGCTCGGCGG
>JBAZNO010000055.1:0-4755 GCA_041649195.1 Minisyncoccota bacterium
TAATCCCGTTGTCGGCATTGGCTTCGGCGTCGCCATGACGCATCACCCAATATTTATTACCAGATTGTTTTTGCTCCTTAGCCAACTCATCAAACGAACCAAAAACTTTTATCGCCCCACAATCAGCGCAACGCCAAACAGGTAGCGGTGCCCCCCAAAAACGGGATCGGCTAATCGCCCAATCGCGGGCGCCCTCAAGCCATTTGCCAAAACGACCATCGCGCACATGCTCAGGCACCCAATTAACCTGTTGGTTGGCCGACACCAATTTATCGCGAAAATCAGTGACCTTAACAAACCATGACGAGGTGGCATAATTTAAAAGTGGAGTATCACAGCGCCAACAATGCGGATACGAGTGAGTAAATTTTTCTTTAGCAAAAAGCAAATTGCGTCCGGCCAGATTTTTTAAAACTTCAATATCAGTAGCCTGCGGATTTTCAATCGGTTTAACGGGCACCCCGGGCCAATCCTTCACTTCTGGTTTAAAAGTGCCATTCATGGCCACATGCTGAACAAAGGGCAAATTATTGGTTCGCCCCAAATTAAGATCGTCCTCGCCAAAAGCCGGCGCAATATGCACCACTCCGGTGCCATCTTCGGTCGTCACAAAATCCGCCCCATAAATCTTCCACCCGTTTTCTTTGTGCTCAAGTTTAGGGTCATTGGCATAATAATCAAAAACGGGTTTATAGATTTTACCGATTAAATCTTCGCCCTTTATTTTTTCGATAACTTCATAGCCCAAAACTTTTTCTGCTTGCTCTGCAAAAGCTTTTTCCGATAAGATTATTTTTTCTCCAGTTTCTTTGTTTAAGGCTTTGACATATGTGATTTCTTTGTTAATAGCCAAAGCCGTGTTGCCCGGGAGCGTCCACGGCGTAGTGGTCCAGGCGAGCACGTAAGTGCGAGCCTGCCCTGAGCTTGTCGAAGGGCTATCGTCTAGTAGTTCAAATTTTACCGTCACGGCAATATCCGTAACATCTTTGTAGCCCTGACTCACTTCAAAATTAGACAGGGTCGTTTCGCAACGCGGACAAATTTGCATTGACTTATAACCCTCATAAATTAAGCCTTTGTCATGGAGCCGTTTAAAAATCCACCACGTCGTCTCAGAGTATGAGGCGTCCATGGTGCGATAATCGTCCCCCATATCAACAAAACGGCCGAGGCGGGGCACCACCCTCTTCCATTCATCGGCATAGCGCATCACGCTGGCCCGGGCCTTGTCATTAAAATTCTCAACCCCGTACTCAAGAATATCTTTTTTTGATTTGAGGCCGAGCTCCTTCTCCACCAAATTCTCCACCGGCAAGCCATGACAATCCCAACCCCAACGACGACGGACCTGGTAGCCCTGCATCGTTTTGTAACGCGGGATCACATCCTTAATCGTGCCGGCAATCAAGTGGCCATAATGAGGCAAACCATTAGCAAAAGGTGGGCCATCATAAAAGGTGAAATTGCCTTTAGGCGCCTCCTTGGCCACCGACTTGGCAAAAATTTTATTTTCTTGCCAAAACTGCAAAATGGATTCTTCCATTTTGGCTATATTAGATTTTCCTCCTTGCCCGTCCGTAGCTTTAGCGAAGGAGGGCTCTTTTTTGGCATCAGCCATCAGTCTAATTTACCGTAAAATAAGGATATTTACAAATCCTACATTCTTTCTAAAACTGGGATGCCGAGTAGATCTAATCCATTCTTGAGAACAATTGACGTGGCACGGGTAAGGGCGAGACGAGAGGCTTCGTCATCGCTACCGATAATTTGATTTTGAGCATAAAAGGAATTAAAGGCCCCAGCCACTTCGATTAAGTAGGACACGATAAATTGCGGGGCGAGTTCTCGGTAGGCGCGAGTAACTATTACGGGGAATTGATAAAGGAGATGAGTAAGGTCCCCCGAGGGTAGTTCTCGGGAACCTTGAGGACTACCCTCGGGGGTCACCCCAGCTTCTTCAGCTTTTTTGAGCACCGAGAGAGCGCGGGTATAAGCGTATTGCAAATAAGGGCCCGAATCACCTTCGAACGATAGAGATTTATCAAAATCAAAAATAATATCCTTGCCGATCCCCTGTTTTAGGATTGAATATTTAATTGCCCCCACTGACACTTTCTCACTTATTTCATTTTTCTCTTCTTCACTCAACTGGCGTTCTTTAATTTTCTCTAAAACTTTTTTCTTTACTTCTTCAATCAAAAATTCGGCGGTAATGACTTGACCAGTCCGACTCGACATTTTACCGCCAGGCAAACGCAGCATGCCGTGCGAGAGATGTTTAATCTTCTCGGCCAAATCGGGCATTAGCTCTTGCATCGCGCGCAACACCACTTTAAAATAATCGTTGATTTCGTTACCCGTTACTGAAATTGAGATGTCAGCTGGATATTTGCTGGCTTTAATTTTAGCCAAACCCAATTCTTTAGCCTCATAGGTAGGCAAACCCTCAGTATTTAAGAAAACGCGAGTATGTAAATGCGAATCAAAATTCTCACCCCGAAAAACTACCGCTCCATCACTTTTCTCAAAAATATTTTTGGCCAATCCTTCGTCAACTATTTTTTGACCAATTTCGCCCGTTTCGCTTTCAAAAAAATAATAATCAAATTTTGTTCCGAGTTTGGCATAAATCGTTTCAAAATAATCGAGACTCCACCGGCGACCTAAATCATAGAGCTCATTTAATTTAGCATCACTTCTTTTATAAACTTTTTTATTAATAATGGTAATTCCTTCTTTAGCGCTATCACTACCCTCTTCGTATTCGGTAGAACCAAGGGCATAGGCTCGGCCTAAAAAATTTACTTTTTCGGACAAGGTGGCACTTTCGTCAGGCAATTCATTTTCCAACTTAAACATCCCCCACAAAGTTTTGGCCACATGCATCCCGACATCACCCTGATAACAAGCCCTCTTTACTTCGGCCCCATTAAAGGCAATGAGTCGAGAGATGGCTTCACCAATGGTATTGCTCATCAGGTGACCAATATGAACCTCTTTAAACGGGTTAGGGTCGGTAAACTCCACCATCACCTTTTGCCCTGATAAAAGATCCGTTTGGCCAAAATTTCCCCCATCTTTTAAAATTTCATTAAGCGAGGCCGAAAGAAATTCGTCAGCTAAATAAAAATTGATAAAGCCCGAACCGGCAACTTGCACATCTTTAAGATTAGGGTTTTTAGACTCTAAAATTTGGCCTTTGATTTGCTCAGCCAGATCCGACGGATTAGCCCCCGCCTTTTTGGCCAGGGACATGGCCACGTTGGTCGAAAAATCGCCCAAGGCGAGATCGGCGGGATGCTCAAGCTTAATTTGACTCTCGGCCAAATCAAATCCTAAGGCCCCAATCGCCCGACTTATTTCTTTAATTAACCAATCGTTAACCATTATTTTATCCTAGCACCTCTCCCAATTAATCCAAGTGGGCCAGCAATTCTTGATAATCTTCGGTTGTTAAGTGCCATCCACCCGGCCTTAGTGGTCGATCCAAATCGACAACCACCAAATAAATAATATAGCCCAAAATGCTGATCCCTAAAGTAAAGAGATAGGCTAAATTGATATCATTAATCCCAATTAAAAAGGAAAAAGCGATGAGCAAAAAATCAGAAAAAACTAAAGTATTAATTAGAATTTTGGGAGTATGCAATAAACTAAAATGAATTCGGTCCGCCCGCGTCCTCAAGATCTCACTAAACAGGCCAAAAGACTGATCGGCCGTCTCGGGCAATTCTCGCGCAATAGCCACGATGGCTTGGTTAAGCTCGGTCAATGGTCGATCAATTTTAGCGCTCTTTTCGCCCTGACGACTTTTTTCCCATTCATCATTAATAACCAAATTTAGATAATCTCTAAGCCCTTTGATCAATTTGGCTTGAGCCTCGCCTGAAAAATTTTTAGACCAAATGATTAATTCGCCAATGGCACTAATTTCGTTATTAACTGCCTCGTTTAAATTAGTCCAACGCTCGGCTTCATAAAGAATCACAAAAGCGGCCATTAAGGCAAAGATTAGGCCAATGGCAGAATAAAGCCAGCCAAGACCGCTAACATCTGCCACAAAAAGAGGGACACTAGAAACCAAAACCCCGTTATCTCCACGCAAGAGCCAAAAAACAACAGTAAAAACGACAACAAAGATCAAGATCTTAAGTTTATTTTTCATACCCTAATATTTTACCACATTTATTTCTTGCCGGTACTACCAAAACCGCCCGCTCCCCGGCTAGTATCACTTAATTCTTCGGATTCTTCTAGTTCTGGCATTTCGATCGGCTGAATGAGCATTTGGGCCACTTTATCATGTTTTTTTATAGTATAAGTTTCGGCCGAAAGATTTATCATCCCAATTTGGACTTCACCGCGATAGCCAGCATCAACGACTCCAGCTAAAGTTTTTAACCCCTGACTTGTCGAAAGCCCGCTCTTATCCCAAAGCAAACCAACATAACCAAAAGGAATTTCCATCGCGACCCCCGTTTTAATTTTAGTTCTCTCCCCCGGTTTCAAAATAATTTCTTCTAACGCGAAAAAATCCATCCCCGCATCACCGTGGTGAGCATAATTCGGGATTTTCGCTTCAGGATCTAATTTTTTAATTTTGATTTTCACTTTCTTAAAATTTGATCAATTTGCTCGGCAATTTTTATCATATCCTCCTCTTTTTTGCCACGAGTCGTTTCGGCCGCTGTCCCCAATCTTAATCCCGACGGGTCAACCGGGCCACGGATATCAAACGGAATGGTGTTTTTGTTA
>JBAZNO010000056.1:0-4551 GCA_041649195.1 Minisyncoccota bacterium
TAAAATTAAGGAGTTCCCCCACCCCAGCCAAAAAGATATTTGGTCTTAAGATTGAAACAGCCGTTGTCGTGGGAGTTGTAGTTGGCGTGGTCGTAGCCGGCACAATAAAGTAACCATCTTCGCCCGGTTCTTCGGCCGAAGCATCCCATTCTTCACCAGCGGCTAAACGATACTCAGCCGCGGCCTGTTCGCGGAAATGTAAATTGTTTTTGGTATCCCGACCACAATAAATATTATTGATCGCTTTACGAGTAGTGATATAAACATAACCAGTTGATTCGTCGATATACCAAGGAGTAAGTACGTCGCGAAGATAGCGCGCCTGAAAGACCCTGACTGCTTCATAAGTCGCCCGATCATAGACACCGGTAATCTTTTGGTTTTTAAAGCCTTCAAAAACTTTTAAGAAAATTTGCAATTTAATTACCTCGCGCCGGCTATTAGCCTCGCCAAATTTAATAAATTTCTTCAAATAGATCGGGCAACGAAATACCTGCTCGCCTAAGACTTGCCCAATATATCCACCACCACCGCCTCCACCAATCGGTCCAGCCGGAGGATTAACGGGCGGCGGGTTATCTGGATTAAGAGTGGTAAACGAAAGCTCGTCGCTAACGGTTGGATCAATAATGATCGGAGCACCAGCAGTAGTAAACGAAAGTTCGTCGCTAACAGTTAAGTTATCAACAGGGTTAGAGAGAGTGGTAAAACTTTGTTCATCGCTAACCGCTAAAGTATCGTTATTATTACCAAGCGTAGTAAAAGAATTTTCGTCGCTGATAGTAAGAGGATGAATAATTGGCGGAGTAGCCGTGGTAAAACTTTGCTCATCACTAATCGTTAAAGGATGAGTGATCGGTGGAGTGGGAGTAGTAAAGCTCCTTTCGGCACTAATTGCGAGGGTGTCGGTCGGGATGATGTTTTGGGTAGTAAATGACCTCTCGTCGCTGATAGCGATCTCGATCGGCTGACCACCAGATAAGGTTGTAAAATTGTTTTCATTACTAACCGCCAAGGTATCGGTCGGGGTAATTATTCTTGTAGTAAATGAGTTCTCGGCACTAACCGCCAAAGTATCCACTGGGGCGATAGTGGTCGAAAAACTTTGTTCAGCGCTAATGGCCAGCGTATCAACAACCGGGGTAAGAGTAGTAAAATTACCTTCCCCGCTAATAGCTGGATCATTGGCCACTGCTTGAGTAATAAAGGAATTTTCCCCGCTAACGGTCAAGGTATCGGCCGGTGCGGTTAAAGTATTAAAAGATCCTTCATTACTAATCGTCATCGTATCGACCGGCAAAACGATGGTGGTAAACGAATTTTCGTCACCAATTGCCAACGGATTATCATCTATTGGTCCTGAAGTAGTTTCCATATTCCCCTCCTCGCTAATCGCCAAAGTACTCAGGTCGATAGCCTCGCCAAAAGGATTTTCATCACTAATCGCTAGAGTATCGAGATTTGGCTCAACACCATCACTAAGTGTTGTAAAATCATTCTCGGCTGGATCATCTTTAGCCAGAGATGGGTCTGGCGCGGTAATTATCTCACCATTGCCGTTATCGATAATTGGAGAAGACGTCGAGGCCACCACCTCATCAATAATTACATCGGGAGTAGTTGTCGCCGGGACAATGATCGGATCATTATTGGCTGGCGGAGGACAAGGGATAGTTGGCACTTCAGCAGGAACTGGATCAACCGGAGTATCCACAACAGGGACAACGACCGCTTGAGGAGTTTCAACTGGAGCAATAACGGGAGCATTAGTAATTTCCTCAGCAATTAAAGGCGAGATCGGCATCACCAAAACCCCCGCAAGGAGGGTAAAGATAATTAGTTGTTTGCCTAAATTGGCGAGGTAAGAAAACATAGCTCTGCTTCAGATAACAAATAAATAAATCCGAAAAAGAGCGTATCAAGTTTTCTAAGGTTCAAATCAGATTTGGCCAAGCCAAACGAGGTGCAATTGCTAACCTAATTACTAACAAACCCCTCTTTAAAAAGCAAGCAAAAGGTTAATTAGACCCCATCCTCTTATTAAGCCGAAAAACAAGGGGGATCATTACCGAGTATAATCGTTAAAGGACAAACCCCTATTTAGAGGTTTGTCCTTTATTTGTCCTTTAGATTAGACTATTGGCCACAGCACTTCTTATATTTTTTGCCACTCCCGCAAGGACAGAGGTCATTTCGGCCAACTTTGTTTTCATGAGCCTTGGCCGGCTCGGCCCCAGCTGATGAGGAATTAGTATTGGAATTTAGAATGAGTTCAGCCTGCTGGTGGACTTCCTTAACCTTGAGCTCCTCCGTTTTTAACTCCCCTTCAATCTTCCCCAATAATTCTAAAACATTGCCGAAAATCGATAACTCCATTTCTTTAAACAGCGTGAGGCCCTCCTTTTTAAATTCTACCAACGGGTCACGCTGGCCATAAGCACGCAAACGCACACTGCCCCGGAGATAATCAATCGCTTCTAAATGCTCCACCCAAAACATGTCGATTACTTGGAGAATGGTTTGTCGGGCTTGGGCGACGAATTTTTCTTCACCTAATTCGGCGCGCTTCTTAGCCACATCAGCCATTAATTTGTTTTTATCTTCTTCGGGGATCGGTAAGACTTCTTCGGCCTTGGCCAGAAATTCGTCAACCTCCTCTTTGCCACCTAATAAAACTTTATTGCGTCGTTCGTAAATAGTCTGACGCTGATGACTGGTGACATCGTCATAGTCAAGCAAGTGCTTGCGCATATCAAAATTAAAACCTTCAATCTTAGCCTGCGCTCCTTCCAGCGCTTTAGACACAAAACTATTTTGAATCGGCTCATCTTCGGGGATACCAAATCGTCCCATCATCCCCTTGATCCGATCTGAACCAAAAACCCGCATCAAATCATCTTCTAGCGAAACATAGAATTGCGTCGTGCCGAGATCACCCTGACGTCCCGAGCGTCCACGTAATTGATCATCAATCCGTCGCGCTTCGTGGCGCTCGGTGCCCAAGACAAAGAGCCCTCCGAGATTACGCACCTCGTCTTGTTCGGCTGGCGTTGGCGTTGGTCCGCCCAATTTAATGTCAACACCACGACCGGCCATATTAGTGGCAATGACCACACTCCCCTTGCGCCCGGCGCCGGCAATCACACTTCCCTCTTCTTCATGATTCTTGGCGTTTAAAACTTTATGTTCAATTCCTTCACGTTTAAAATAGGCCGAGAGTAACTCGTTTTTCTCAATCGAAGCGGTGCCGATCAAGACCGGCTGGCCTTTTTGATTAAGCTCTTTAACCCGCTTAACCACGGCCGCCACCTTACCTTTCTCGGTTTGAAAGATATAATCACCCAAGTCTTGGCGTTGGCTCGGCTTATTGGTCGGGATCGAAATTACCTCAAGCCCGTAGACCTTAATAAATTCTTCGGCCGAAGTTTGGGCCGTACCGGTCATGCCGGCCAGTTTTTGATAAAGCCTGAAATAATTTTGCAACGTAATGGTGGCAAATGTTCGTGACTCTTCTTGCACCTTAACCCCCTCCTTCGCCTCAATCGCTTGGTGCAAACCTTCGCTCCAACGACGCCCAGGTTGGAGTCGGCCGGTGAATTCATCGACAATCACAATCTCGCCCTCGCGAATCACATAATCGCGGTCAAGTTCAAATAAGGCTTTGGCCCGCACCGCCGTCTCTAAGTGGTGTACATATTTGATCCCCTTATCAGTATAAATATTTTCAACCCCCAGCATCTTCTCGGCTTTGGTAATACCGTCATCGGTTAAAGAGATTGATTTAAATTTTTCATCAACCGTATAATCCGTATCTTTAATTAAATTACGGGCAATTTGAGCAAAAGTGCCATAAAGCTTCTCGGATTCAGCATAAGGCGCCGAGATAATAAGCGGGGTGCGGGACTCATCAATTAAAATTGAGTCTACTTCGTCAACAATAGCAAAATGGTGCCCGCCTAGACTCGCGCTAGTCGAGGCTGGCCGAGCCGTTGGATCGAGGCGCTGCACTTGGTCGGTCGGTCGCTGGGCGATATTGTCGCGCAAATAATCAAAACCATATTCGTTATTAGTGCCATAAAGAATGTCGGCGGCATAGGCCTCGGCCCGCGAGCAAGGACGCAAAAATTCGTAAGCGATTTTGAAAGAGCCCTCGACGTCGCGCGCCTTATCTTCTTCAGGCGTGGTATGAGCTTGGTCGTAGAGGTAGGAAGTTTGATTATTGAGTACCCCGACTGACAGGCCCAAAAAGGCATAAATCTGCCCCATCCACACGGCGTCGCGTCGAGCCAAGTAATCGTTAACGGTTACCACGTGGGCCCCTTTGCCCGTTAAAGCATTTAGGTAAACCGGCAAAGTGGCCACAAGCGTTTTACCTTCACCCGTCCTCATTTCGGCAATTTTGCCCTGGTGGAGAGCTAGCCCGCCAATCAATTGCACATCAAAATGGCGCTGGCCTAAGAGCCGTTTGGAGGCCTCGCGTACGACGGCAAAAGCTTCGGGCAAAATGTCATCCAGCGTTTCCACCTTCGCTAAAGCTTCGGCGGACAAGTG
>JBAZNO010000057.1:0-4303 GCA_041649195.1 Minisyncoccota bacterium
TTGAACCGAACAAACAATCAGGTCGGCCGGGGCCAAATGCCAAACGAGCAAATTGTGGTAACCCGAAACAATCATCCCGCCAATGGCAAAAGGCAAAACATAATAAGGCAACCAGCGATCCTTCTTCCACAGGCCAACCCCCATAATTAAAATTAGCGGATACATTAAACCTCGTTGGATAATACAAAGTGAGCAAGGTGGTAAATTCATAATTTGGCTAAAATAAAGACTGCCCAAGGTCCCCGCCCAAACTTGCAGATAAATGATGGTAATGACGTATTTTTGGATCAAAATTTCGGCTTTTTGACGCATTTACCCTATAGAGTACCGCGAATGCGGCAATTTGCCAAGGCAAATTATACTCAATAGGGTGAAATCTATATTCGTGATAATATTTTAATATGTCCGCCCCCCAAAAATTTGCCGCGTTTGATGTGGATGGCACGATTTTTCGCTCTAGTTTATTGATTGAGCTGGTTGAAGAATTAATTGAAGCCGGGCATTTTCCGCCCGAAGCCCGAACTCATTACCACTCCCCCTGGCACCGTTGGCTTGATCGCGAAGATAGTTACGAAAAATATATTGGTGCCGTGGTCGAAACTTTTACTAAAAATATCAAGGGTGTTTCTTATGGTGATTTTGCCAACGTCGTTAAAAAATTAATTGATGAAAAAAAGAATCGCACCTATGTTTATACGCGCGAACTGGTAAAAAACTTAAAACAACGAGGTTATTTTTTGCTCGCCATCTCCGGTTCGCCCAAGGGCGTGCTCGACAGTTTTTGCCATGAACTCGGTTTTGACAAAGTTTATGGCCGATTTTATGAGCTTGGCCCAGGCGACCGCTTTACCGGTGGGATTGTTGATGAACATTTAATTGCTAACAAGGCCAACATTATTCATCGCGCAATCGAAAAAGAAAATTTGAGTCTCGAAGGCTCAATCGCCGTTGGCGACACTGATGGCGATATCTCCATGCTCGAGGCCGTGGAAAAGCCAATTTGTTTTAACCCGAACGAAAAACTTTATCGTTATGCCAAACTCAATAAATGGCCCATTATCGTCGAACGCAAAGACGTCATTTACAGAATTAATTAATGTGTTAGGCTAAGTCTGGACTAGATAGAAAGGAGTCTTCGATGACAAGAAACACCTGTTTGAAAGAGGAACTTTCTGATTGGGAAAAAGCAGAACAAATTCTCCGAGACGGATTCGATCTTGCCGGGAAAATTGTGACCATCCTGACAGTAAACGAGGTCAATAAGCTGGTCGTCTGCTATAGTGCAGAGATAGACGGCGGCCGGGTACTGAAGGTTCTCAATCTCAATACGGACTACACGGTCCGTTATCGAGCAAAGAGATATTTTCGGCTTCGGGGAGCAAAAAAAATCTTTTTTCCACTTTACAAAAAGTTCAGAAAGACTGGCGACGATGATCTCTATGTTGGGATTATCGGCGTAACCGTTCCGCCGTGGGAAGATGGTTTCCCCACGTTGGACATCCCCGAATGATCCTCCTAACCAAACAAGCGCGAGCCACCATGAGTGGTCCGCGCTTTTTCTTTATGGCCGATTATTTTTTCTTCAATAAATGAGTTAGCCCGGGCAAAACTGATACGACCATAATAAGAACCACGATTGGTAAAATATAGCTATCCGCATTAGGAATTGTTTGCCCAAGAAAATAGCCTACCAGTGTTAGACCGACAGCCCAAAGCAAACCTCCCAAAAAATTAAAGAATAAAAATTTTCGATAGTTCATCTTCCCAACTCCAGCAATAATTGGGGTAAAAGTGCGCACCACCGGCACAAAGCGGGCCAAAATTAAACTTTTGCCACCATATTTTTCGAAAAAATTATGGGCTCGCTCAACATATTCTTTTTTAAAAAAACGCGAATCTTCTTTTTTAAAAATCATCGGCCCTACTTTTTCGCCAAACCAATAACCAACATTATCGCCCAAAACGGCTGCCGCAAAAAGAACAATGAGAAGAAGCCAAATATTTAAATAGCCTTGGGAGGCCAGGAAGCCGGCCGTAAAAACGACTCCATCTCCCGGCAAAAAGAAGCCAAAAAATAAACCAGATTCGGCAAAAATAATGCCAAAAAGACCCAAGTAGCCGGCCGTTTTGATAATTAAAACTAGATCAAACATAAAATATCTTTCGATCTTCGAGGAAAAAAGTTTCGGCCAAATGATGGATGGTGTAAGTGATGAAAAAAGCCGCTAAAACATCAATTGAGTAATGCATATGCACCATTAGGACGATCGCGCCAAAAAAGACAGCCGAGAAGATGCAAAAAATTCGCAAATATTTGTTGTGCCAAAACACCAGCGCCATCAAAAAGGGCATGCCAGCATGACCCGAGAAAAAGAGGTCCCCGCCATAAGACAAGCGCTTGATAAAGTTAGAGGCAAAATCGGGGGGCAAATCAGCCGGCGATACGCCCAGATGAGTTAGGGTCACAAAAATTGAACGCACCACCACAAACAGAGCAATACTTTTGATCGTAAAAGGGATGGTTTGCGGTTCTTTTAACAAAAAAATGGCAATAATAGCCCAAAAAATAATCGGGCCGTAGGCAAAGAGCCAGTCGAGGTCAAAAACCGGAATATTATCTAAAATGATGTCCCCGACCGGCGCCCCGGCTCGGGCGGTGGCATAAGCACTCGCAAAATAATTAAGGGCCAAACTTAAAGCAAATAGCAACACTGCCACCAATAATGATTTGATAAACAGTCGATCGAGATTTTTATATTTGGCCTTAATTTTGTCCATCTTATTTCTGGGGTCAGGCACTGTCCGGTCTTATAACAGTGCTCGAGGATAAAGAGTATATGGTTACTTTACGCGAAAAAATGAATAACATCAAGAAAGTTGCCAAGTTTTACAACTACGACCTCCTCCTAGCCAAAAAGTAAAACGTTGTTGCCCCTTGTCTGCCCTTGTGGCGAGCTTTGCACACCGGATAGACCTTTGACACCACTTGCAACCATATTCCACCGGTTTGACGAAATTTGCGAGCTTAGAACGATTTGCTTAACTTCGGAAAAATTAAGCAAATATGACTCCGCTCATTTTTTCTTTCTGTTTCTTATTAAGCCAAAAATACCACCAATGACCGCCAAGAGTCCGAGTCCTTGTGCTCCTGGGCTATCATCATATCCTCCATATACCCACATAAACACCCCGAACAATATTGCCAGAATGAAAAGTGTTATTTTAAGCTTTTTGTTCATATTTTTTATACCCATCAATTAAATACAGAATTCCCGGAATGATAGGAACGGCTAAGTTAATACTGAGATTTGCCTCCGTCAAAAGCCCGACAATTAATCCGATCGCAATTGATATAATTATCAGCCAGCCTGCGACTTTGGGATATTTCCAGCCCAAAGCTAAACCGATAAAAACCAATGGCATCATGGCCAAGGCAACATTTTCCCACAATGAATAATCAGGCTTGGCAAATGGCAACGGATTCCCGTAGCCGAAATAAAACGGCAAAGCGAAGATTAAGATACATAATGCTAATACTCTAGCTGTCCATTTGATTGTTTTCATATTTTTTGATTATTTTTTATTCTCAACAAAAGTTCGTCCGTCTGGAGTAGCACACTGGGGAGGATTAGACTTCATAATTGAAAAACCGGCATTAACACAAGAATCAAAATTAGTAATTTGCTTTAACAATTCGTCGCATTTTTCATGGCTAGAGGTGTCGCTTTTGGGCAAACATTCTTTTAGTTCATCAGCGATGGATTTTTGTTCAGACTTGAGTTGAACACTCTGAGCAATGCGATCTACCGTGCCGTCAATATCAAAAGCTTCTCTCTCGCTGGTGCAAGCCTTATTTTGTTCCTCATCGTAGTTATTGCAATTGGGATAACGCAAAGCAAAACTAATATTGATAAGTTTACCATTCTTGAGAGTGGTATAAGTGTATGATGAATAAACACTGCCGGCTGCACCTTCATGCTTAACATTCACGCAATAAATTCTATCATCAACCAACCTCTCCGAAGTTATATCGGACATACTGCTCACTTCCTGGGGTGTAGTTTTGCATGAATATGTTCCGGTTTCTATTTTCACAACTGGTGGCCACTCGGCAACACTAATATATTTCGCAAGTAATTCCTTGGGATACTGGAATGTTATTCCTGCTTCGTTAGTGATTGTTGTCCATAAATCATTGTTTGAGTTATTATCATCTTCAGTAATAGTCCAAAGTGAATAATAACGGCTGTAATATTTATGAATAGCAATGGCACTTTGTCCTGTCGGAGACTTAAAAAAATAA
>JBAZNO010000058.1:0-4215 GCA_041649195.1 Minisyncoccota bacterium
CGAGAGATAGGCGATAGCCGAGGCTCGGGCGTCGGCTCCTTTGGCGGGCATATTAACCTCCTGATCCCAATGCAAAAGGGCGATTGTCGCCCCCAAATGAGCCACTTCGTGCAAGCGTTCCTTCAAAATATCGATTGGTTTAGGGGTCATAATTTATTTATATAATACTACAAATAGCCAATTTAGTAAATGGCGGGGATTGCCGGGTTTTTGAGCTAAGTTATCCCCTTGGGGATTGGACGATAAAAGGAGGATAATGGAATCAGAGTGATCTCGAACCCGACGAGGAGGGAGTAAGCATGAAGTGCCCAAAATGCAAAACCCCTGTGGGTGAATGGGAAAATTCTTGCAGTAATTGTGGTTTTCTTTGGCCGGGGAGAGAAGATGCTGGTAGGCGATATCTCGAAGAGCGTTCGGCCTCTTATCTTCAAGCCGTTACTATCCCTATGCTTGTCCCAGACCGACCATGATTACCACAAACTCACTCCGGAGGCGCCCCCGCTTCTGGAGTTTGTTTTGCTAATTTCGTTCCCGTCGCCTATTATTTCTCCAAAATCTTTTTAAGCTCGCCAATAACCGCTTTTTCCCAGTATTTCATCGAATACCAGCGGATCAATGGCGTGGCGACTATGCGTAGCCATTTTTTATGAAGACTGACCTGATAGGTGTAATCAATCAAAGTTCCCTCGGCACAGGGAGAGAGCAATAACTCTTCGTGTCCTGAAGTCCCAAATTGGTAACTATCATTATCGGAGATGAAGCCTTTGCCGGGTAGGATTTGGGTCTTCATCTTTACCTGAAATTTTTTACCAAATGATCTGACGGTCGCCTCCATTTCTAAATAATTTCCTTCTCGTTTATTAATCTGGATTGATTCGGCAACCTTGGGAAAATACTTCGGTAAATGTTCAAAGTCGGTCATGATGTTGAAGACCTTCTCGACGGGAGCCTTAACGATCCATTGATTGTGAAGTTTTATTTCTTTCATATTTAGTCTTTGCAATAACTTGCTGGCGTCCTCGAGCTAGAACTTTTTAACGCTGAGCGCTCGGTATCTAGCGTTACTATTAAGATACAGAAGACTAT
The DNA here is from genome assembly GCA_041649195.1 of Minisyncoccota bacterium. Taxonomy (GTDB): domain Bacteria; phylum Patescibacteriota; class Minisyncoccia; order Phycocordibacterales; family XYD1-FULL-46-19; genus CAIPHT01. The sequence goes on from JBAZNO010000058.1 coordinate 1,087, forward strand.
TTTAAGACTAAAATGATATCTTTTTCTGTTGTTTGATCTTTCAAAATATCACTATGGGCAATAGTCATCCCCATTTGTGAAAATGACGGCTGGAAGCTGGACCATCTACCACTTTCGTCAGGATATACCAGTATTACTTCATCCATCAGGTCACCCCATTTTTTAAAAGCTTCTTGATATTGTTCAGGACTTAATGAATCAATTTCGCTTAGAGAATTAAATATTTTACCGGCGACATCTTGAATATCACGCGTTCTGAATTTGGGAATTCCCGGCATACCACCGGCTTCGAGTCTCGCTTTTTCGGCAAGGCGAGTCTCCTGACTTGTATAATCATCTCCAGATTCAATCATTTCATGGACGCTTGTCGTTAGGCTGCCGTCAAGAACTTTTAAATTATCGACTGGTATCCCTGATAATTCGATCGCCCTTTCAACGTTCCCTCCATGTAAATGTAGCCTAACTATATTAAAGCCTGCGACCCCAAGTTCTTGCTTTTGCATCTCGCTCCCGTCTTCGGCCCCTTGTTTTTGTGGCCCTTTGCTTCCCAAGGTTTCCTTAGTTGTTTGTTGTTTAAGTTTTTCCATATTATTTAAAATAATTTCTAATATCTAAATCTTATCAAATAACCCATTTATTATCCATAAGGATGAACATAGAAGCTGGATTTTTGGGCTTTTTTCTGCTAAATTTAAGCCATTATTCCGCCCAAGGCGGACAAGTGCGGGATCGTCTAATGGTAGGACACATTCCTCTGGAGAATGTTATCTTGGTCCGAATCCAAGTCCCGCAGCATGAAAAAACAATTATTAGCGCAAATAATTATTGGTATATTTGTGACAGTCGTTGGGGGGCTTGTCCTGTGGTATTTTTTTGATATAGGGAAGAACTATGTCATAAACAATTATTACCAGGGCCAATCAGTCGCTACTGTTGCCAATGAAGATATCCATAAGGGAGGAGTTTTGCCATTCTCGATATTTGTTTTAGCGAAAAGTTATCGTGACCAGGGTCATACGGATGCTGAAAATGAAGAACTCTTTAAAAAGTACGAAGGCCTTTATTCTGAGGGAGTTGGTTATGTCAAAGATGTTAGTAAACTGGGAACAATCAATACCGTTGCGCTTAATATAACAGAAAAATCCAGCGACATATTTCTTGATGGTCTAATCTGTTATTTTAAACTGGATTCATCCAAAAGTGCTTCTTCTCTTAAAAAAGGTCAAATAACCAAATTTTCCGGAGAGGTAGGCTCATATGGGGCGATATTAAAGGTAAACAATTGCCAATTAATCTAGTCTTACGATTTTATGATTACCATCATTTTTGAAGCTCATGGCACAACATTTGATAACGAGGCGCATTTGTCGTCGGGGCATAATGACGTAGCATTGTCGCCACTAGGCGAGCAACAATCGAGGGAGATGGGTGAGCGATATAAAGATGATCATTTTGATGCGATTTTTGTGTCAGACTTGCAACGAGCGGTGCGGAGCGCCGAAATTGGCTTTGGCAATAAATGGCCAATTATTAAAGATGCCCGGTTGAGAGAATGTGATTACGGCGACTTAACCAAACACTCAAGCGAAGAAGTGGAAGGGGAGAAACCGAAACGGATTTATGAGCCATTCCCCAATGGCGAGAGTTATGAACAAACAACCGAGCGAATGCGGAGCTTCCTCGCTGATTTGGCAAAAAATTATGATGGCAAACGTGTAATGATTATTGGCCACCGAGCCACGCAATATGGCCTGGAAAATTTAATTAACGGGGTGTCACTTGAACAATTGATTTCGACTAAATTTAAGTGGCAACCAGGGTGGGAGTATAAGTTTAATGGAATCTAATCCAATGTTTTGTAAAAAAGCATATTTAGATAAATCGTTAATTGAAGGGATCGGTTTGTTTAGTGGCGAGAACATTGCTAAGGGTGAACTTGTCTATAAGCATTCGCCGAGATTTCAGCACGTCCTGAGTCCCGAAGAATTGGAATCTTTGCCCAAAGACGAAAAAGACACTTTTACTCACTATGGATATTTGTGGCAGGGCAAATGGTATTTAGATTTTGATGATGTGCGGTTTCTTAACCACGTTACTGAACCAAATCTTGTTTTGACCGACGAAGGGATTGTGGCGGCGAAGGATATTGTAAAAGGAGAAGAATTAACGCAAAATTATAAAGATTTCGAAGATCAAATTAGATTTTAATTAATATAAAAATAATCTTATGGATCCTATATACTTAAAAATCTGGGAATTGGCCAAGCCTTATTACGAACAAGGTCGCGTTTATGACATCCCTCATATTGAGTGGATGATGGAGAAAGCGAACGGGATTGCCGATACTGAACAAGTCGATAAAAAATTACTTTTACCGGTCGTTATTTTGCATGACGTTGGCTATTCGGCAGTCAAAGAATCAAACCCTAATATCAAAGATCAGAGTTCAAAAATTATTCACATGAGAGAGGGTGCCAAAATTGCCGAAGAAATATTGGGTAAGGTTGGCTATGACGGGGGTTTAAAGAATAAGATTGTTTATTATATTTCAGTCCACGATAATTGGGTTTTGGGAGACGACAAGCCGTTTAAGGAGTGTAAGGAAATGGCTATTTTTAATGATCTTGATTTCTTGTGGGGAATTTCGAGTTACGGTCAATTTATCTTGAATGGTCAATCAATGGGCAAGACACCTCAGGAGGCTTATGCTTGGTGGTTACAAGACGAAAAATTAGAAAGGCGCCCATTTTGTTGCGAGACGACCAAGGTCATGTTTGCGGATTATATGAAGGAGAGGAAAACAGATATTGAAAAACAAATAAACTAACATGAACATCTTATTTGTTTGTCGGGGGAATGTTGCGAGGAGCCAGATGGGGGAGGTTTTGCTCCGAAAATATGCAAAAGGTCAGCATGAGATCATTTCTTGTGGGACAAAACTTAGTGGTCCTGAACAACCGCTTCAGGAACTTGGTCCGATTGTCGATAATTTGATTGAGGCAATGAAGGAGGAGGGAATAGATGTTTCGAATAATATCCGAAACCAATTAACCCCCGAGATGGTGGAGTGGGCCGATAAAATCTTTATGATTACCGACGAGAATGATCCCGTGCCAGATTATTTAAAAG
>JBAZNO010000059.1:0-4023 GCA_041649195.1 Minisyncoccota bacterium
GACCCCATTACGTTAAAGAGATGAAGAGATTTTTTATTGGCTTATTTTTACTTCTGCTTCTTTTGGTAACGGCCAGTACCGCTTCGGCCTATGTGGCGGCCAGTTCTAATTTTAAACTTGAAAAAGATAGTTTAAATTTTGGTGGGACGGATCCTTCGGCCTCAGCCAATTTTAGTAATAATGATACTCTTGGTGAAATAATTTCTGGCATTACGACGGGCACAAATTTTAACGCCAGCTCTGGTTATCGCTATATGAATCTTGATTCGACCGGGACGACCACTGTCTTAGGTTGTACGGACCCCAGCGCAAGCAATTACAATTATTTAGCCAATCAAAATGACGGAAGTTGTACCTATACTCCGCCACCGCCATGGGGAATTGGTGGCTGTACTGATCCCAAGGCCACGAATTATAATCCCAACGCAACGTTTAATGACGGTAGTTGCCAATATGGAATTCCCAACGTCTCGGATTTCTTAGCTAAGTATGATGAGGGACAGAAGGCGATTCATTTAACTTGGAAAAACCCACTCAATTATGATTTTAAGGCCATTATTATTGTCAGGGGCAAGTGGACGATCCCGACTAGCCCAACGGATGGCTTATTGATTTACAGTGGAAAGGGCGAAAGCCATTGGGATGAAGATGTCGAAGCCGGTGTTCGTTATTATTATACCGCTTTTGTTAAGAGTCAAGATAATAAATATTCCTCCGGTGTTGTGGCAACCGAAAGGGTTCCCGGCGGTAATATAATTCGTGGCTGTACTGATCCCAGTGCTCCCAATTATAATCCGCAAGCAACGGTTGATGACGGTAGTTGTCCTGGGGGCGGAGGGACGCCCGGTTGCACCGACCCCCTGGCGGTTAATTATAATCCGCGGGCGACGGCGGACGATCATAGCTGTAATTATAGCCCCTTCTTTTCAACTACTACTCCCGCAGAAACAATCACTCACCCTTCAAATGAGTGGGATTTTCGTTTTATCCAGCCAAAAGAGAGAGTTAAGACTTTTGACAGCAATATGCGGGTAAGGGTTGTCGGGGCTAAGGATTTAACCATTCTTTTTAATTATAATTTGGCCCCAGCCACTCTAAAGACGATTGGGGTCACTTTAACTGATCCCAACGATAAAACAAAAACTTTTTCTTTTTTGATGCATCGCAATGTTGACGGTTCGGCCTATGAAGCGACGGTTGCCCCGCTTATCCGCCAGGGGACTTACCCCGTTGATATCTATATTATCAATTACGATAACCAGGCGATTAAGCACATTAAGGGGCGCTTAATTGTGGGCGGAATTGGGATTTTATTTGCTGATACGGTCGCTCCCATTGCTGCAACAACTGGCTTGGCATTGGGTTTCTTGCCCTCCCTTTATGATCTTCTAATTATTCTCTTCCGCATCTTTGGTTATTTCTTTGGTCGGCGCAAAAATGAAAATCCTTGGGGAACTGTTTATGACTCGGTCACCAAGCGCCCGCTTGATCCGGTTTATCTAACCGTGAGTCAGATTCTCTCTGGACAGCCAGAGAAAGAGATTTCCACGGCCATTACCGATATTGATGGTCGGTTTAGCTTTTTCTTGCCGGCCGGAACTTACACGATTAAAGCTAATAAAACCCATTATCGTTTCCCTTCTGAACGACTGGCGGGTAAATCAGCTGACGAACTTTATGAGCATCTTTATTTTGGTAGCGAATTTACCACGAACGGTGAAGCGGTTATTAATCTTAATGTACCAATGGATCCCATTGATTTCGATTGGAATGAGTTTGCTAAAACCAAAACTAATTTTTTTGAATTCTATAATCAGCGCCGTCTCTGGTTTGGCCGACTTTATAAACTAGTTTTTGCTTCGGGTTTTGTTTTTTCCCTTTATGCCCTTTTTGTTTCGCCGTCTTGGTGGAATATTGTTATTTTGGCCCTTTACTTAGGGCTAATTGCCCTCAATCGTTTTTGGCATAATCGACAAAAGCCTTTGCAGATTATCAAAAAGAGTACGGGTGAACCCTTGCCCTTTGCCATCGTTCGCGTCTTTTTGCCCGACTTAAATCAACAAATTAAATATACGGTCGCTGATAAATTGGGCCGTTTCTATCTCCTTGTTCGTCCGGGTGTCTATTATTACACGGTTGAAGAAAAACAATTGGACGGATCTTATCTTAAGGTCTCCCAATCTCAACCAATTAGCTTGCCTAAGGGCGTTTTGACGACAAATATCTCTGTCTAAAATTAATTTGCTTAAAACGGTCAAGACGGGTAAAATTGCCTTGTATGATAAAGACTAATGATCGGTTCGTCATCGAGGGCCTTAAGGGTCAAAAAACGTTAAAAGGGGAGATTAGGGTTGGTGGGGCCAAAAACGCTATTTTGAAGGTACTGGCTTCTTCCCTTCTTTTTCGTGATGGTTTTAAGGCGAGTAACGTGCCAGCGATTGAAGATGTGTCCCAAATGCTTAACCTCTTAACAGAGCTTGGCGGGGAGGCCAAGGCCACTGACCCTAATCACTACGAACTAAAAGCCGACTCATTTAATAATTTTGTTTTAGCTTCGGATCTGTCCAAAAAGTTAAGAGCTTCAATCGTTTTAACCGGTCCGCTCTTGGCACGTTTTGGCGAAGTGCATTTTCCGCACCCCGGTGGTTGCGTGATTGGCAAACGACCAATCGATCTTTTCTTGGATGGATTTAAAAAGATGGGGGCGACAATTGCCGAAGAGGGTGGTTTGTTTTTGGTCAAAACGAAAGAGGGCAAATTAAAGGGGGCCGAGATTTTTTTCAAAAATCAAAGTGTCACGGCAACCGAAACTTTTATGATGGCCGGCGTTTTAGCCCTTGGTAAAACGATTTTAAAAAATTGCGCGCTCGAACCAGAGATTGTCAGTTTGGGTGAATTTTTAATAAAATGTGGCGCCAAAATTACCGGCCTGGGGACGCCAACTATTGTAATTGAGGGGGGCGAACTTTTGTCTGGTGTCGGGCAAGAATATGTAACCGTGCCTGATCGCATTGAAGCGGGGAGCTTTATTATCCTCGGCGCGCTGGCGGCCTCTGATCTGGTCATTAAGAATTGCCGACCGGATCATCTTGATTCTCTCGTCAACATTTTGCGCGAGACGGGGGTGAAGATTGAAACGGGAAATGATTGGGTGAGGGTGATAAATAATAGTGAAAAATTTACGGCGGTTGATATCAAAACTCATGAATATCCCGGCTTCCCGACCGATCTCCAGGCGCCCTTTTCAATTTTCTTAACTCAAGCCGAGGGTCAAAGCTTCATTTTTGAAACGATTTTTGAAGGCCGACTCAATTATCTCGAAGCGCTTAATCGTCTGGGCGCCAAGACCAAAATTCTTAATCCCGAACGAGCCCTAATTGATGGGCCTACCCCCCTCTCGGGCCATGAAATTGAGAGCCCTGATCTTCGTGCCGGGCTAGCCTATGTCTTGGCCGCGATCATTGCGTCTGGTCGATCGGTGGTCCATAATGTCAAATACATCGATCGCGGTTACGAACAGATTGAAAAACGCCTTCAGGCGATCGGGGTTAACATCGAGAGAGTAGCTGGGGATAAAGATGATTCATCATGCCTATCTTAACCACAAAACTAGGAATTGATTTAGGTACGGCTAATACCTTGGTCTATGTGCCGGGCAAGGGGATTGTGCTTAACGAACCATCGGTCGTAGCGGTTAATCAGTTAGATAATCGAGTGGTCGCGGTTGGCTCAGAGGCCAAAGACATGGTAGGTAAAGCGCCCGATAATATTATGGTTTACAAACCGATGAAGGACGGGGTAATTGCTGATTATCGTATCACCGAGGCCATGCTTCGCTATTATATCTCTAAAGCGTTGGGACGATTCAATTTATTTAAGCCGGACATTATGGTTAGCGTGCCGGCCGGGGTAACTTCAACTGAACGACGCGCGGTAATTGAGGCCACGATGCGCGCCGGCGCTAAAAACGCTTACGTCGTTAAGGAACCAATTTTGGCGGCGATTGGGGCCGGTATTCCTATT
>JBAZNO010000060.1:0-3974 GCA_041649195.1 Minisyncoccota bacterium
CAGCGTCTGCTAACCCGATGGGTAGCGCGACTCGTTCAGTTGATGCCGCGATGGATGACCTCAAAGATCTCTAGAATGTACAAAAACAAAAAACCGTGCTACAATATGAGTACGGTTTTTTGTTTGCCTTATTTTAAACCATGTTAAATTTTCATATCATTACTTTATTTCCTGAAGCGCTCGCGAGCTATCTCGACTCGTCGATTCTTGGCCGTGCGCAAAAAAGGGATAAAATTAAATTTTCTTTTTATAATCCTCGCGATTTTGTGACGCCGACTAAAACGCAAGGCAAAAATGCTAAGCCATATTTGCGTGTTGACGATAAACCCTATGGCGGTGGCGCGGGCATGGTATTGCAAGCCGAGCCGATTCTCGGGGCCTTTACGCAAGTGGAGAAAAAAATCAAAGGCAAAAAGAAAGTGGTGATTTTTTCGGCCAAAGGTAAAATCTTTAATCAAAAAATTGCCTACGATTGGGCTAAAAAATATGACGACCTTGTTTTTATTACCGGCCGTTATGAGGGGATTGATGAACGAGTAAAAAAGGCTTTGAAAGCCGAAGAAATTTCGATTGGTCCCTATGTTTTGACCGATGGTGATGTGGCGATGATGGTAGTGGCCTCGGCGGTGGCGAGACTTATCCCGGGCGTTATTCGTTTAGAATCGTTGGCCGAAGAATCGCATTGGAATCTTTTATTAAAAAAAGAAAAAGATAATAAAGTGGGCGATAACGGTCTTGAATATCCACATTATACCCGCCCCGAAGTCCTCACCTACAAAGGCAAAAAATACCGCGTGCCCAAAGTGCTCCTCTCCGGCCACCACGCCGAGATTGACAAGTGGCGGATGAAAAAGGGCTAAAATAGGGGTTATCCACAGTTTATGCCCCTTGACGGGCGGAGGGTTTGACAAGTGGCAGGGCTTGATATATGATAAGGATCAGTCAGCTGGATTGAGTTTTTGACGTGACTCTAGCAAACACATCCCTCATTTAAACCGGTTCCCCGGGGTTTTCTCGGGCGTTCTTGGAACTTTGGTTCTAAGATTAAACCTTTAAAATTTTAGTGCGATTGTTGGGGCTTTATTTTTATAAATTTAGTTTAACTCCCGTTCATAATGAAGAAAAAATATTTCTCGCGTTATAAGAAGCCCTTGGCTTCGATGCCCGATTTGGTGGAAGTGCAGAACAAGTCCTACGAGTGGTTAATTAAAGAAGGTCTTAAAGAATTATTTAAGGAGTATTCGCCGATCAGCGATTATTCGGCCAAGAAATTTTCTTTAGAATTTGTCGGCTTTCAACTTGATGAGCCGAAGCATGATGAGTATTATGCGCGCGACAATAACTTGTCTTATGATGCCCCTTTGCGCGTGCGGGTTAAGTTGACCAATAAATCGCTTAATCAGGAGAAGGAACAAGAAATTTTCTTAGCTGATTTTCCCTTGATGACCAATCACGGGACTTTTGTGATCAACGGGATTGAACGGGTAATTGTGCCCCAACTGGCGCGTTCGTTTGGCGTCTTTTTTACGGCTAACGAATTGAAGGGACGAAAGTTTTTTGGCGCCAAGATTCTCCCAGCCCGAGGCGCTTGGATCGAATTTGAAACCGAAATTGACGACGTTATTTATGTGCGCATCGATCGCAAGCGCAAATTCCCGGTGACTTCGCTGTTGCGTGTTTTTGCCGATCGCGCCGGTCTCGAAATGACCGACGAAAAATTAATTCAAACTTTTGCTGATCGCAAAGTCGATATTTCTTATATCCAAAAAGCGCTCGCTAAGGATCATGCCAAAACAACCATCGATTCTTATGTCGAAATCTATAAGCGCTTGCGCGATAGTGACCTCGCGACTCCGGCTAACTCTAAGGAATTTGTTAAGGGCTTATTTGATCGCGAAAAATATGATCTCTCGTCGGTTGGTCGAATGCGCTTTAATCAGCGCTTCGACAAAAAGACGTCAGACGAAGAAAAAGAAAATCGCACTTTGTCGTTTGATGATATTGCGACCATCGTTACCAATATCATTACTTTAAACACGACTAAGAATGCTAAAGAAGATGATATCGATCACTTAGGTTTTCGTCGTGTGCGTTGCGTGGGCGAAATGCTTCAAGCCAAATTGAAGATTGGGATGATGCAGATGAAGCGCAATATTCAGGACCGGATGTCGACAGTAGACGCCGTGACTTTATTACCGGTGCAAATTATTTCGCCTCGACCGCTTCAGGCCCGACTTAAAGAATTTTTCTCAACCAACCAATTATCGCAATTTATGAGTCAAGAAAATCTCTTGGCGGAATTGGAACATTTGCGTACCCTCTCGGCGCTTGGTCCGGGCGGTCTCACGCGCGAACGAGCCGGACTTGAAGTGCGCGACGTGCACTCGTCTCATTATGGCAAAGTTTGTCCGATCCACACGCCTGAAGGTCCGAATATCGGTTTGATTTTGCACTTAGCTTCTTACGCTCGCGTTAATGAATTTGGCATTATTGAGGCGCCCTATCGTAAGGTGGAAAAAGGAAAAATTACTGATCAAGTTGATTTCTTAAACGCGCTTGAAGAAGAGCGTCACGTTGTCGCTCATGCCAGCGTGGCTTATGACGAAAACGGTAAATTGCTTGATGAATTTGTTGAGGCCCGCAAAAATGCTAATCCCGGTTTAGTTAAACGCGAAGAAGTGGAGTATATCGACGTGGCCCCTAATCAAGCTTATTCAATCGCCACCTCGATGATCCCGTTTTTAGAGCACGACAATGCCAACCGTGCCCTCATGGGTTCAAACATGCAGAAGCAGGCGGTGCCTTGTATTTGCCCTGAAGCCGCGCTGGTGGCGACGGGTGCCGAAGATCGAGCTGCTCATGACTCGGGCCGTTTGGTTTTGGCTCAAAGCGCCGGGACGGTGATTAAGGCTGATGGTCAACACATTGTCGTTAAGAAGGAGGATGGCAAGGGCGATACTTATCCTTTGGCCAATTTCAAAATGACTAATGATTATACCTGCTTTCATCATCGACCGATTGTTAATGTTGGCGATACGGTGAAAAAGGGTGATCTCTTGGCCGATTCGTCCTCAACGGTTAATGGTCAATTGGCTCTCGGTCAAAATGTTTTTGTCGCTTTTATGCCGTGGGGCGGAGCGAATTATGAAGACGCCATTATTTTGTCTGAACGCTTGGTTAAGAATAGTAAATTCACTTCTATTTATATTGAAGAATTCGAAACCAATGTTCGTGACACTAAACTCGGACCCGAAATTACGACGCACGATATCCCCAATGTTGGTGAAGCTAAATTAAAAAATCTTGACGAAGATGGGATTGTTCGTTTGGGAGCGGAGGTGGAACAAAATGATATTTTAGTTGGTAAAATTACACCCAAGGGCGAGACCGAATTAACACCCGAAGAGAGATTGCTTCGCGCCATCTTTGGCGACAAGGCGCGCGATGTTAAAGACAGTTCCTTGCGCATGCCCCACGGCCGTAAGGGTCGCGTGATTGGGGTTAAAGTTTTCTCTCGCGAACAAGGTGATAAATTAGAATCGGGCATTATCAAAAAAGTGAAAGTACAGGTGGCTCAATTGCGCAACGTTCAAGCTGGTGACAAATTGGCTGGCCGTCACGGTAACAAAGGAGTTATTTCTAAAATTTTACCGGAGGAGGATATGCCGTTCATGGCTGATGGTACCCCGGTTGACGTAATCTTAACTCCGCTTGGCGTGCCGTCTCGTATGAACCTCGGCCAGATTTTCGAAATGCACTTAGGCCTCGCGGCCAACGCCTTGGGGTATCAAGCGATTACCCCGGTCTTTTCGGGAGTGACCGAAGAGGAAATTAAACAAGAACTTAAAACAGCCGGCTTTTCTGAGGATGGCAAGGTGGACCTTTATGATGGTCAAACTGGTCAAGCCTTTGGTCAAAAGGTGGCGATTGGTTGCATGTATATGCTCAAATTGGCGCACATGGTTGAGGACAAA
>JBAZNO010000061.1:0-3943 GCA_041649195.1 Minisyncoccota bacterium
AAATTTGATCAATTTGCTCGGCAATTTTTATCATATCCTCCTCTTTTTTGCCACGAGTCGTTTCGGCCGCTGTCCCCAATCTTAATCCCGACGGGTCAACCGGGCCACGGATATCAAACGGAATGGGGTTTTTGTTAACAATAATTCCTGATTTTTCCAATCGATCGCTAGCTTCCCTCCCGGCGATCGGTTGCCCCGAGCTTGTCGAAGGGTTCCCATTATTCCACACATCAATAAGCAATAAATGATTATCCGTCCCGCCCGAAACAATTCGCCAACCTTTATTTTTTAATTCAGTCGCTAAAGTTTGAGCATTTTTTATCACTTGCTTGATATAAGTTTTAAATTCTGGCTCCATCGCCTCGCCCAACGCCACAGCGGTCGCGGCAATTTGATTAGCATGTGGCCCACCTTGGATACCAGGGAAAACGGCCTTGTCGATTTTTTTATTTAATTCCCGCTCATCAATTCGCGAAAAAATTAGTCCCGCTCGCGGTCCACGCAAAGTTTTGTGAGTCGTGGTGGTAACGACATCAGCATATGGGAAAGGTGAAGGGTGCTCCCCCGTTGCCACCAAACCGGCAATATGTGACATGTCAACCATTAAAAGCGTCCCTCGCTCGCGCTCGGGATGTTCCACCGCATCCACAATCTCACGAAATTTTTTGAAATCAATGATTCGCGGATAAGCGGTAAAGCCGGCCACAATAATGTCTGGTTTTTCTCTAAGCGCAATTTCTTTTATCTCATCATAATCCAATTGCTCAGTTTCTTTGTTCACGTCATAAGGAACCTGTTGCCAAAATTTACCCGAGATCGAAACTTTGTGGCCATGAGTTAAGTGCCCACCACTCGACAATTCCATCCCCATGATTTTACCCCGCGGAGCTTCAGCGGAGTGGGGTTTGCCATCTCCGGGCATTAGCGCCAAATAGACAGCAAGGTTAGCCGGCGAGCCAGAGAGCGGTTGCACGTTAACCGCCCATTCGGCCGGATCGAGCCCAAATAATTTGAGCGCCCGTTCTTTGCACAGCTCTTCAATTTTATCAATATTCTCATTTCCGCCGTAATATCTTAAATTAGAATAGCCTTCGGCATATTTATTCGTCAAAATCGAACCGAGCGCTTCGAGCACGTCGGCAGACACATAATTCTCTGAGGCAACCAAATTAATCACGCTTTTTTGGCGCTCCTCTTCAGCCTTAATTAATTTTTCGATTTGCTGGTCTTTCATAAATTTAATATACCATAAAATAACAAAATTGCCGCGCTGGTCCCGAAGGGACCAGCGCGGCGCAATTAAAGAATCAGGCCACTACCAAACGAGTTCTTTTTTGTCTCTCCTCGCTCAGATATAAGCGCATAAACTCTTGCCCAGCCTCCTGGCTCGGCATGAGCAAAAAGATATCGTCAAGATTATCAAGATGCTCGAGATTCCCGCGAAGTACCGCTCTCGCCCCATCAAAGCCAAGGCTCCGAAGCATCGTCACAATATAAGACGAGGAGAGCGTCCTCGCGTCAGGTTTAATCCCAATCCGCTCGGCAATATCCGAGCCAAGCACAAAAAGTAAATCATCCTTGTGCTTTTTTAAAATCCCCAAATGAACTTGGGTAATGTAGGGAATGCAAACAATCGTCGTCATGAATAACTTCTCCTTCTTCTTTTTCCTTCCGACTTCCAAAACAAAAAAACACTCCGCCTATATTTCTACCACAAAGTGTTAAAAAAATAAAATCAGCTTTTTTAAAGCCTCAATCGTGATTGAATATAACGAAAAATCTCTCGCGAAAGTTTAATCCGCTCCGCTCGATCGCCCGAGACCACAAAAATCTCGATATTTTTGTATTTAGTAATTAAAAAGAGCGTTTTGATAAAAAATCGATTTACTTTATCAATATATTTAGTATCAATATCTCGCGTCTCATCATTAACCAATTTAACCGCCACCGCCGACGGGATAAAAATCAGCCCGTCTAATTGATCGAGATGTTTAATTGCCAAACTAAAAGTCTCGTTAAGAAATTCTAAGCTGGCTTGTTTTTTCTCATACAGGGCTAACGTATAAACATAATTATCAATCACGCAACGATCAAAAAGAATATTTGGTTCTTGATTATGAGAAATCTGGTTAAAAAGAAAGTCGCGAATAACTTTTTGGTTGGCTTCGCTCCCCTTTTGATTAATGTCCAATTTTTTACGCTTGATTACGTCGCGATAAGTTTCGGCTGGCGTAATATAATCAGGAAAAGCCTTAACAAAGTCTTGGATAAAGGTGGACTTGCCCGTATTTTGAGGTCCAATAACGGCTAAACGCATATTTTTTTATTATAAACTAAAAACCCCGGCAAGCCGAGGTTTTTAGGTCAATTTTAGAGTTTTACTTAACTTCAACCCCCATTGAGCGGGCCGTACCCTCTACCATCCGCATCGCAGCCTCAACATCAGTCGTGTTTAAATCGGGCATCTTTTGCTCGGCCACCTCACGAACTTGAGCCTTAGTGACCTTGCCAGCCTTGCTCATGGCGTTTTTGCCAGAGCCCTTCTCGATCCCCGCCTTTTTCATTAAGAGATTGGCGGCCGGTGGCGTTTTAAGCACAAAGTCGAAGCTCCGATCGGCATAAACCGAGATCTCAACCGGGATAATGTCGCCAATCATTTGGGCCGTCGCGGCATTAAATTTTTGCACGAAGTCGCCAATATTAACCCCCGCCGGGCCTAACGCGGTACCAACTGGTGGCGCCGGCGTGGCTTTACCGGCCGGAATCTGTAATTTAATCTTTTTTTCTACTTTTTTTACTGCCATAAGCTTGGTTAATTTACCTTATATCTTCTTAACTTGCAAGAAATCGAGCTCGACTGGGGTTTCGCGACCAAACATCGAAACGAGCACTTTAACCTTACCGCGCGCCTCATCAATCTCGTTGACCTTACCTTCAAAGTCTTTAAACGGCCCGTCAACAATCTGCACCGGCTCGCCCTTAATCAGGTTAATGGTGTGTTTGACAGTATCATCGCTCATCTTAACAAAGAGCGCGTCAACCTCCTTCTTCTCAAGCGGAACGGGGATCACGCCGGAGCCAATAAAGCCGGTCACACGCGGAGTATTGCGCACGACATACCAAGAATCATCGGTCACCACCATATCTACCAACACATAGCCTTGATAAATCTTCTCTTCAACCGTCACCCTCTTCCCCCCTTTGATAACAACTTTCTTTTCAGTTGGAACGAGCACGTTAAAAATCTTATCTTCCATCCCCAAAGACTCAATGCGCTGTTTAAGATTGCGAGCGACCGCATTTTCATAACCCGAATAGGTATGGATAGCGTACCAATTGCGTCCTTGATCTAATTCTTGTTTAGCCATGATGTTTATTCATAGTGAGTTTATCGAACTATTTGAGAATAAAGATTTTTAAGAGATCGCTAAAAGCAAGGTCAAAAATACCTAACAATAAGCCAGTGGCAACCGAAACACCCAACACGATCAAGGTAAAATTGATCGTTTGTTCGCGCGAGGGCCAACTAACATGGTTCATCTCGCTGCGGGTGTCTTTGAAGTAATTAATGAGTCTGTTCATATATTTATATTGTATACCTAAACTCTCGTATTTAAAAAAGCCCCGCCGGGCCCTAATAATTCAATATTACACCCTCCCCTAAAATAGTCAACCCCCACACCAATTAAGGCATTTTTAGAAAAGGCGCTTTTAAAGCGCGATGCCTTGGTTGGTGTGGGGGTCAACCCCCCCTTTTTAATCCAACCGAAAAACGTTCTGAAAGGGGCCCTTGAGTTTGAGGGTGAGTTTGGAGTAGATAATCATGCCAATGGCAATAACCAAAAAGGCAATAAAGGAGAGAAGTGGGATGGTAATGAAGCCAAGCAGGGCAAATTCTTGAATCGTGCAGGGCAATTGAACCGAACAAACAATCAGGTCGGCC
>JBAZNO010000062.1:0-3879 GCA_041649195.1 Minisyncoccota bacterium
TTTTACCAAGGCAGCTAAACTCTCCCGCTCGGCCGAAAATTCGGCATAAACTTCGTCGACAATGACGTAAGCATTTTTTGATCGAGCCGCCTTAATAACAATTTCGAGCTCATTAGGAGTCGCCACTGTCCCGAGGGGGTTATTGGGATTAACCAAATAAATCAGCTTGGTTTTAGCATCAAGAGCGGTCAAAATTTTGGTAACTGGCAATTGAAGATTCTCGCCATATTTAATCTTTTTAAAATTAATTCGGCGATATTTCTCAAATTTAGGGTAAAAGGCAAAAGTTGGTACCGGCATAATAATCGTCTCACCATCATGGACCAAAAAATTAAAAAGGGTATCGAGAGCGTGATAGGTACCATTAAAAAAGACGAGGTTAGCCGGGGAGACATTGAGACGCTTAGCCGTAATTTTTTGTAAATTTATTAAATCAGTTTTTCTCGCATATTGGTGCCAAGAGCCATCCCGAGCAAGAGTTTGAGCTGTTTTGCCACTAATTAACGGTTGCTGACCCTCATTGAGATCAAGCCTTAATTCTTTCTTATTTTTTGTCATTGGGTTATTATATCATTAGTCCAAAACGAAGAGTAGGTGGGGCGCTTTACTTTTTCTGTCTTTATGGTATAGTAGAGAGGTCCCTCTAATATGGAAAAAGAAATTAAAGAAACGAAGAGGATTAGCTCCCGGCTCTCGTCTAAGACGAGCAATTTTTGGGTCAAAGAGAGAAATGAACGAGCCCTTGACCTCTTTCATCGGGCGGCCGAACAAGTGCCGGCTTATAAGAAATTCTTGGCCCGCCATAAAATCAATCATAAAAAAATAAAAACTTGGAACGACTTTCAAAAAGTCCCAACGATCAATAAAAAGAATTATCTTCGTTATTATCCCTACCGCGAGCTTTTTTGGGATGGCAATCCGGCCAAAAATTCTAATTATACCTCAACCACCGGCTCAACCGGCGAGCCTTTTTATTTTCCCCGCGAAAAAAAGTTAGACTGGCAAGGTTCCCTCATCCACGAGCGTTTTCTTAATAGTTTCTCTGACGAAAAAACCTCAACCTTAGTGATTGTCGCCTTTGGGATGGGAGTTTGGATCGGCGGCCTCATTACTTATAGCGGTTATGAAATTACCCGCGATCGATCAAAAAATAAAATCTCAATTATCACTCCCGGATTAAACAAGAACGAAATTTTCAGCGCCCTGAAAAAACTTTCCCCTCTATTTGATCAAACTATTATTTGCGGTTATCCGCCCTTTGTCAAAGACGTGGTTGACGAGGCGATTGCCGACGGGATCGATCTGCCAAAGTTAAAAGTAAAATTCTCTTTCGCCGCTGAATCCTTCACCGAGGGTTTTCGTGATTATCTAGCCGAGCATGCCGGACTAAGTAATAAGTACTTAGAAACAATTAACGTCTATGGCAGTGCTGACATTGGCGCGATGGCGGCCGAGACCCCTTTGTCTATTTTGGCGCGAGAATTAGCGACCAGTGATAAAAAATTATTTAATGATGTTTTTGGCGGGATAGAAAAAACACCGACCTTTGCTCAATTTAATCCCGAATTCATTAGCTTTGAAGAGGATCACGGCGAAATCGTTTTAACCGGAGACAATACCATCCCCCTTATTAGGTACACGATTGGCGACAATGGCGGGGTAATTAGTTTTGCCGATTTGAAGGATAAATTTAAGGCTAACGGCCTCGATCTTAAAAAGGAGGCGACCAAGGCAGGGATTATTGATCAAATAACCGAGCTCCCTTTTGTTTATGTCTATGAACGCAAAGACCTGTCAACGACCATTTATGGCCTAAACGTTTTTCCTGAATTTATTAAGGATGCCCTCCTTCGACCAGAACTAGCTAAATATTGTACCGGCAAAATGGCGATGTGTACCAAATTTAACAACGAACAAGACCAGTATCTAGAGATTAATGTCGAAATGAAAAAACAGGTAAAAGCAAGTGTCGCCTTGCGCCATAAAGTCCAAAAAACCGTCCTCGAAAATTTACTCAAAAAAAGTTCCGAGTATCGCGAGCTTTATCGTTTTATTGGCAATCGCGCTCTCCCCAAAATTGTTTTATGGCCAGCCGAAGACCTAACCTTCTTTCGCCCAGGAATCAAACAAAAGTGGGTAATTAAATCCTAAGACCTTAACGACTGCGACCAAAAAGGTTATAATCCACTCATGCTTTCAAAATTCGACAAAATGCGAGACAAGCTCGTGCGGGATAAGAACCTGTTTTTTGCTTTGTCTGGCTTCGAAGAAAAAATTAAGTTTTTGTTACGCTATGCTATTTTGGCCCCTTCAACGCATAATACCCAGCCGTGGCTTTTTAAAGTTACCGGGGACAATTGCGCCATCCACTATAACCCCGAACTCAAATTAAAATATGCTGACCCCAAAAGTCGCGACCTCTATATCAGTCTTGGCTGTGCCATCGAAAATCTAATTATCGCCGCCAAATATTACGGTCTAGAGTCTGCAATTACTTATTCAGCCAACGATAACGACGACAATCTCGTCGCCACCATCTCATTTAAAGAAGGGGAAAACAAAAGTGATTTGGCGCCCCTAATTGAAACAATTTTACATCGCGTTAACACGCGCGGAACATTTACTAAAGAAAAAATTGACCCGTCTTATCTTGAGCAACTCGAGAGCCTGATCAACCGCTGTGCCGAAAATGGGGTTGGCGTTAAAATTGTGGCCGACCCAATGGAAATCGAAAAAATCGCCGGCCTAACCCAACAGGGGATGCGCCTGGCCCACTCGAATAAAGCCTTTCGGCGCGAGATGTCTCGCTGGATCACCAGTAATTATAGTAGGCGTAACGAAGGGATGATTGGCTATTCAATGAATATGCCGGGTTTTATTTCTTTATTTTTATCTCGAGTGATTCGTTGGTTTAATATGGGATCGATTATGGGCAAAATTAATTACCTAAGCGTTTCCACTTCGCCCTTCGTTTTTGTTTTTACCGCGCCCGAATTACGAGCCGAAACCTGGATCAAATTGGGTCGTTTGGCCGAACGGTTGATGCTCGAATTACAAAAAGATGGCTATAATACCTCAATTTATCTGGCCTCCATCGAAATCGGGGACCTTTACCGAGAAGTACAAAAAATCATCGGGGCCCAAGACGAACCACAATTTATTTTTGCCGCTGGCCGAATGAATAAAGAATTTCGTACCACTCCACGACATGAATTAGTAAAAAAGTTATTGGCTTAATTATTATTAAAATCAAAAACCATGGACCCTAAATTAATTGACGAACTCAAAGCCCATGCCCGTGGACCCCAATCTGATAATAAACCATTGATTTTCAATCTCGCTAATCCGGCTGATCAGCAACAATTATCGGTCCTCTTTACCCAAGGAAAAATTAAAGAGGTTGTGGATAATTATGGCGAACAGTTTGGCGAATTGGCCTTAGTCAAAGACCCGACTTTAATTTTAAATAAACAGGCTAACGCTTCGGTTAAAGAAGAGGAGGGCCAGGCCGAGGACGGTAATTGGATCTATTATCCCTGGTGCGAAACCCTCGTTCATGCCTTACCAAAAGATGAGTACGAGCGATTACGTTTATCGCGTAATGATAATTTTATTACCGCCGAGGAACAAACCGAGATGAAAAAGAAAACAATTGGCATTGCCGGCCTTAATGTTGGAAATCCGGGCGCCGTTTGTTTAACTCAAGAGGGTTTCGAAAATCTCAAATTGGCTGACCTCGATATTATTGCCCTATCTAATCTAAACCGCTTTCATGCCGGATTACCCGACGTGGAGTTAGATAAAACAACCGTCACCGTGCGCGAAATTTATGGCATTAACCCTTACGCCAAGCTCGAGCTTTATGACAAGGGGATTCAA
>JBAZNO010000063.1:0-3829 GCA_041649195.1 Minisyncoccota bacterium
TTATCACTAATAATTGTTCGACGGGACATCTGCCTTTAATTACGAAGGCCGACCCTTTTTGGGTGCAAATTGACTAACTAGAGAGCGAGGAGTATAACTTAAATGGGTTTGTATTCTTGATAAAAAAGGAGGATCTATGTCTTCGTGGAAAACAGAGCGTTTGTACTATACCTATCGTTTGTACCAACTCTTTCTCCAATGTCGTTGTCATGGCGACATTGAATTCAATGATGACACCGAATGTCACGATATCATTTTTCAGGCTTCAGTCGGCAATTTCTTGGGAGCTTTTGAAATCGTCTCGAAAATCAAAAGGCTTGGGCGGAAAAAATTCTTGTTTAGTCGGGCTCTTGACATCTATGCTCATTTCATCCAGTTGGAGAAAAGAGAAAAACGATTTGCCAAGCTTGACCAACTGGAATTGCTTCTCGAAAAGGGTTACTTAGAGGCGGCTCGTTTTCTCGTCAACAAAATTACGATGAGAGATTGTCGCTGGCGCGAATCCATTGCGGTCTATCGGCATACAAAAAATCCGATTGATGCCCAGATGATTAGAAAGTGGGTTACCTCTTCGTTTCAAGCTGGATCTAACGGTCTACTCTCTGTCTTGCAAGAGACGGCGATGATCACCGGAGATTCTCGGGATCTTGATCGAGCAGCTCGTTATCTTGGTCGATTTGAGAGTCTCGGTTCAGAAACTAAGGTTGTTTATTGGGCTAGGCGATATCGAGCGACGAGGAAGCGGTCTGACCTCGAAAAAGCCAAGTCATTTGCCCGATCACTGACAGAGGAAGGGGCGATTAGAGCTTGGAAGGTGGTCTGTGAAATGGCTCCCAGAAGTTCTCTTTGCCGAAAAGAATTATCTCTGGCGGAGAGGAGACTCCGGGCGGTAAAAAGGTCTGAAGTCCCGGCCAGTTTTGCTGATTGCCTGAGACTTTTGCGTGAGACGGGTAATTCACGTTTTGCTCAGATGGCAATGACGTGGATCAGGGAGGAGCCTAATCACCGCCAGCAAGAAGAGATGATCATGAAGCTCCTTAGCGGGCTTCGGTCCATTTATTAATTCGGAAGAATTTTAAGCCCCGGCAACTTTGTTGCCGGGGCATTATCTTTTTAATAAAATTTTATTTTCGTTTGTGCCGACGGATGGCCCAATAAGCCAAAATAATGATCGCGACGATAGCTAACTCAATTAGGGTGATGGTTGAACCGTAATTTTGAAATTGTTCGCCAAAGAAATAACCGCCTAGGGCAAAGATCAAAACATCGAGCGCCTCGCCAGGTAATTCAAAAGCCAAAAATTTACGGAAAGAGATTTTAGATAAGCCGGCCAAGATATTAACGGCGGGGCCAGCGGCCGAGACGAAACGGCTCAAAAAAATAGTTAAGGCTGGGTGATCATTAACATAACGTTCCGCCTCGACAAAATAACGATACTCGGCGATCCGTTTAAAACCGGTCCATTGCAAGACGCGTGGGCCAAATAAACGGGCCAACCAAAAACCGACCCAATCGCCCAAAACATAACCGACTAACGCCACGACTAAAACTAAAGAAAAATTTAAATAATCAATAGCCGCAAAAATAGACATAATTGTTACGCTGGTATTGGAGGGTAAGGGCAAAGCCATGGCGGCTAAAAAACAAATCAAAAATAAGGCCCAGTATTGATAGGTTAAAAATAGAGGGAAAAAATTGTCTAGGAGATATGGCCCAACTGCCCAAGACAAAATTAAGATGGCAACAACTATTATTACTGCTAGGCCAATTTTTAACGGAGTTTTTTGCATAATTTTTGATAGGCTTGGCCGAAGCGTCGGCGCATTTCTTTGGCGTGAGGATTGTAATTTTGTAGGCCGACAAAAAGTTCCCAAGTATTATGGCCGATTTGCTCGCGCATCTCATTAAGTTTGCGTGTCCCCATGGTGTCGATTGGCGTTGGTTTCATCCCGATTTCATCGAGAAGTCGGCCAACAAAGTGGGCGATTCCTTGCGAGTAGGCGGCGAGACGATCATGCTCCTCGGCGGAGAGCTCAACCACGCGCAATTTTTTATTCTTAAAATATTTCTTCCACTTGGCATAGGCTTTGGACGAAGCGGTAAATTTGTCGATCATGATGGGCAAACCGGCAAAGCCATTCTGGCTCGAGTCGGGGCCAAACATCGGATGGGTTAAAAGGGCGTGAGCTTTTGTGCCTTTGAGATATTTTTTAAAAACCTTGGCCGGGTGCATTTTGACCGATAAAACGTCAATGAGAAGATGGTCTTTAAAATATTTTTTATGTGCCTTGATGACACTTTCAAATTTAGGAATGGGGACGCAATAAAAGATAGTAGGGGAATTATAGACATCAGCAACCTTGGTTAGGACTTGAGTATCCTTAGCCAAGTCATGACGGTTGATTTTTTTAGCATCATAAATATTGATAATAAAATCGTCTTTAATTAAACGATAAAGTGTCTGACCAAAACGGCCAAAGCCAACAATTGCCACTTGGGGTTTGGTTTTAACCATAAATCTTTTTATATTTAGCCTCTAAATAATCAATAAAATAACGGCTATTAAGTGGTTCGCCGGTTACCTTTTTAACCAAGTCGCCGGCGCGATAAGTTTTGCCGTGACGGTGGATATGTTGTTTGAGCCAGTTATTGATTTCGGCAAAATTACCCTTAGCGATTTTTTTATCAATTTGCGGGATAGCTTGACGCATTTGATTATAAAATTGCGCGGCGTAGAGATTGCCCAAACTATAGGTGGCAAAATAACCAAAATCACCGCCCGACCAGTGCACGTCTTGCAAAATGCCCAGCTTATTATTGGGGACCTTGACGCCAAGATATTCTTTCATTTTGGCATTCCAAATTTTGGGCAAATCTTTAAGCTCAAGACTGCCCTCGATAATCTCGCGCTCTAATTCAAAGCGCAAGATGATATGGAGATTATAAGTCGCCTCATCCGCTTCGGTGCGGATAAATGATGGTTCAATTTTATTAATAATTTTATAAAATTCTTCTAACTTTAATTTTTTGAAGGGAGCGGGAAATTCTTTTTGTAATTTAGGGTAAAAATATTTCCAAAAGGGGAGGCTCCGGCCAATATTATTTTCCCATAATCGTGACTGTGATTCATGAATACCGAGCGACACTGCCTCGGCGAGCGGGGTGCCAAAAAATTCGGCCGGCAGATTTTGCTCATACAGCGAGTGGCCAGTTTCGTGGATGGTTGAACCAATCGAATATAAAACATCATTCTTGCGGTAACGAGTGGTCATCCGTACATCGGTGGAGTGAAAGCTGGTGGAGAAGGGGTGTACACTTTTGTCAATTCGGCCGGCCCCAAGATCAAAACCCATTTTCTCGGCAATTAAATTATTGAAAGCCATTTGTTTATCAAGCGGGAATTGCCCAAGAATTTTTTTGGTATCAATTTTGGTTTTTGACGCCTTAATTTTTTGCAAAAAGGGGACGAGAAAGTCTTTGAGATCATTAAGTACGACCGTTGTTTCGGCGGTAGTCATGCCCGGTTCGTAGGTGTCAATGAGGGCGTCATAGGGCGAATCTTGATAACCAACATATTCGGCCTCGCGACGTTTGAGTTTAACAATTTTTTCGAGCCAAGGGAGCCAGAGACCAAAATCATTTTTGGCTCGCGCTTCAGCCCACACGGTTTGTGATTTGGAACTTGTTTCGGCCAATTCCTTAATAAAGGCTTCGGGCAACTTTTTTTCGCGCTCATAATTGCGCCAAGTTTCAGCCACGATTACGGCGTCATTGCCACGGATTTTGCTGGCCTCCAAACCACGCTTCAATTTATCAAGCAAACCATCCT
>JBAZNO010000064.1:0-3578 GCA_041649195.1 Minisyncoccota bacterium
AAAAAAGCTTGAAGCCCTCGAAAAAAAGCTTGACGAGTTAGTTAAAAAATAATTCTCCCCTACTTATTGATACTGAATATAGATTGGTCGCGGTTTTAATTTAAGCAATTCGGCCGGCGTCATTAAGCGGTTAGGCGCTTGTTTAAGATCATTTTTATAAAATAATTTGAAACCGGTAAATTGCACCGGCTGACTAGCCACGAAACCTTCGTAGGTATCGATTTTTTTAGCTGGCGAACCCCAACCATCCATATCGATGACAATCTGTACTTCGGGTAAAGGTTTAATTAATTTATAATTTGTTACCATTGGCCCGGTAAAACGATGGACAATTAAAATTTTGGGTGGCAAATTATTATCCTTAACAATTTTGGCCAAGTGCTCGGCCGCATAATTAATATCAACGGCGTCAAAGGTGCCGATCACTGTCCCCGGTCGGTCACCCGACTTCATCGAAAATTCAGGATCAATCCCTAAATGAACATTGGGCAATTTTAAGTAATCATCAAGAATGGGCAATTCTGAACGTAAATTAGAGAGCGCGACTTGGATATCAAGAAAAACAATCGCATTTCTTTTTTTAGCCATCGCGAGAACCTTATCAATCTCTTTAGTCGGCATCCGCAAACGATGCTTGCCATCTTCGCCAGCCGAGAGTTGCGCCGTCGTCACGATATAATGCAGAGCTGGTTGCACCGGCGTCTCTGGATCAGCCGCATTCCACTTCGCCACCTCAACATCAAGCCGACGAAGCATCTCGGCTTCAGGGTACTCACCCAAAATCCCCATCCCTTTCGAGTAAAGATTGCCATAATAAGCGATTACTCGTTTGAAGGGCAAGATCGCTCCGGCCTTGGGATAAGGCGCTCTTGTCGGCCAAGGTTTTTTCTTGGCCGTAGGTCCTGAGCTTGTCGAATGGATTGTGGTTGCCGTCGAAGTTGAGTTATAAATTAAAGTTGAGGTGCCATAATTAGCCAGCTTAATCATCCGTTCATCATACTCGGCAATATTTAAGGTCGGGGCCGCATAAACAGGGATAGTGGTAGTGCTATCAGCTAGCCCCACTGTGGCCAAGCCGGCCCGGGCATAAGTTTCGGGAAATAATTCGCCCAAATAAATATAGCCCGCAACCAACAAAAGCAGAACCGCCAAAGCTCCAACAATTTTCGTTTTATTGATTCGGCGAGACTTTTTTTGCATCTTACTGTAAACCGAGCTTAGACCTTAGCTTTTTTTGCCACTTTTTTCTTGATCGTCTTTAAGACCGCTTTGACTTCGGCATTTTTTTCTTTAGTTGAACCGGCCTTCGCATTAATTAAGCCTTCAACCACCTTCGTTAATCGATCGATTTTGAGACCTAAAAATTCTAATTGCTTTTTTACTTCATCATTGCCACCACCACGGTTGTCGCTAAAACTTGGTCGCATTGGAGGACGTGAACCAAAATCCTTTCTTGGGAAACGATCCCCGCCTCGGTCGCCGCCACGATCGCGGTTGGCGCTGAAACAATCATTACAAAAAATCGGTTTATCGCCAGTCGGTCGAAACGGCACTTCACAATCCTTGCCGCATTTACTGCAAACAGCCGGATGCATCGTTACCGGTCCCCGATCGCTCCCTGGGCGTCCGCCACTGAACCTAGACCCGCCTCCACGATTACCACCACCAAAACGACTGCCTCCACCTCCTTGATTAAAGTTTCTCATCCCATTAGAAATTAATACTCTTCATAATATATAGACTTTTTACTGAACCCCTATTTCTAACGGGACTCGTATACCACAAATTATATGCTCTTATTCGTCAATTAGCAAGGAAAGACCTTATTTTGGTAAACATTTCAATTGACTCTGGCTCAAGGTGACGAGGGATAAATCTGTCTTTGTGTAAAAAATTAGGATCAATGAGCTCGTCAATTGGCCACGATTCAAATCCTAACGACTTACCATTTTCAACTTTTAATTGGTTTTTATCACCCTCAAACCGATAGGCAAAAACTTTGCGCCAAGCGTTATTTGTCGTTTTTGTCGCCAAGTCAAAGCTCTTGGTTTGCGTCGTCATTAAAGTAATTAGGTCTGAGGGATTTATCGCTAACCCAGTTTCTTCTTGAATTTCCTTAACTGCCGCTTGCTCAAAAGTTTCCCCGATCTCGACATGTCCACCAACGGTAGCATCTAATAAATCGGGGAAGGTATCTTTATCTTTTGCTCGATGCTGAAAAATAATTTTTTGGTCGGGAGTAAAAAACCAAACATGTATTTCGCTGTGGAGTAAACCTTTTTCGTGAATCTCTCCCCGAGACGCCTGCCCGATCACTTGCCCGTCGTTATTTAAAACATTTAATAAACCGTTTTTGTCCATTGATCGTTTTTAAATAATAATTTTTATATTTAAGCTAATCTTGAACCAAGATCGACATTACCATTTTTAGGTTCGATCAGCACCCAGCCAGCACCAACACTGTTTTTAAAGCCCAGAGTTAAAACTTCAGAACTGAAGGGTCCGATCAACCTTGGTGGAAAATTAACAACGCAACAAACAAGAGACCCCTGCAATTCTTCTTTGGAATGAGCCCCGACGGCCTGAACACTTGATTGTTTAATGCCAATCTCCGGCCCAAAATCAATTCTTAATTTGTACGCCGGCTTTTTTGCTTCTGGGAAATCATTAATTTCAAGTATCTTCCCTACTCTAATATCCAATTTTTCAAAATCTTCGATAGTTGCCATGGTTTTATATTACTTTACTAGTTGTATCATATCCCAATTCTTTGGCGCGGGCGACCGATTTTTGCAGAAAATAAATCCAGTGGTCGTAATCTTTATTTTCATTTCGCTCCCTCCAATTAGCTAGAATTTCTTCAGCCGTTACCCAGACTAAACTAAACTTCTCATGTTCTTCGAGCTTGGTCTCGATAAGGTCGGGACTATTTAAGATGATGAGGAAACAAGTCCCTTTACCCATACGGTTAATCTTACGCAAATTATTGTAAAAATGGGCAAAAGCTTCCGCCGTTTGTTCCACAAACAAGAAATCATGCAGACCGCTTTCTTCTCTTACTTCTCTCAGCGTCCCCTCTTTAATGTCCTCTTCTTGCTCTATCCCCCCAGAGAAAACACGAAATAGACCGTCTTGCGACTGTTTCCCAACCGCGTATTTTTGCGTCGCTGGATCAAACACAATCCCCACCCCGCCGTCGCGTCGTTCTTCATCTTCTCGTCTTATTCCAAATTCGGGGATCGTGTTTGTCTCGTCCATAATTATTTCCTCTCAATATAAAATTTCTCCTGTTGATAATTTTCGATTACCTCTTGGCTGGGGAAATAAATTTGTTCGGGTAATTGTTTAAGATCAAACCATTGCCAATCAACAATCTCGTCTGGTTCCACCACTTTGGCTTCCCCCTCCCAATCGCTCGCGAGCAGGCCAATCGTGACAAAATGAGCGTGCTCGTTCTTGTTATTATGAACTGAGATGACTTGCGGATTTTTAATGTTAATTCCTGTCTCCTCTCCCACTTCACGGGTCGCCCCAGTCTCAAAACTCTCGCCCCACTCCAGCTTTCCGCCCGGCAAGGT
>JBAZNO010000065.1:0-3449 GCA_041649195.1 Minisyncoccota bacterium
TTATTTAGGCGCCGGCCGGCCGAGAAATAGAGTTTTATTTTTTCACCAAAATATTCTCGAGCCTCACTAATTGTTTGAGCTGGAGGTAATTTTTCTGGATTGGCCGAAGTTGAGACGAGAGGCCCCGTCTTTTTTATTAATTCTTGCCAGAATTTATTTTTAGGCAAACGAAAGGCGAGGGTCCTGGTTTGACGATGAAGATAGGCCAACTTTTTTTGGTAAGTGCGCTCGGTGATTGACAGGATGATACTTACTGGTCCGGGCCAAAATTTTTTAAGAAAGGGGGAAATAGCTTTATC
This sequence comes from Minisyncoccota bacterium, assembly GCA_041649195.1. Classification (GTDB taxonomy): domain Bacteria; phylum Patescibacteriota; class Minisyncoccia; order Phycocordibacterales; family XYD1-FULL-46-19; genus CAIPHT01. Next base: position 300 of record JBAZNO010000065.1, read on the forward strand.
AATTTTTACACCAAACCTGACGAGGTCACTGAGCTTAGAAATAACAATGATAAAGGGTTTATCTGGCCGGCGGCCCTTGAGCTTATAAATATTCTCTATTGTCGAGCGATTAAGGGCCTGGCCGGTTAGCCCGTAGACTAAAGTGTCGCTGGGTATGACCCCAATTTCGCCACGTTTTAGCCTTTTGGCAATGTCTTTAATTTTTTCGCTATTCATATTAGTATTAGGCTAGCCCATATTATTAGGTTTTTTTAATAATTTCAACAATATTTATGTCTAACACTGCTAAATGGATCATTGCGGTTGTCGTGATTATCCTTATTATTGCCGGAGTTTATTATTATGGCGCTAAGCCGACGGTTCCAGCCGAAACCGGCCCGATTAAGATTGGGGTGGCAACTGTTTTAACGGGAGATATTGCTATCTGGGGCCAAAGTGGTCTGGCCGGTGTCCAATTGGCCACAAATGAAATAAATGACCGCGGGGGGATAAAAGGAAGGAAAATTGAACTTGTTATTGAAGATAGCAAGGGCCTAGCAGAAGGCGGGGTGTCTGCAGTGAATAAGTTAGTCAATGTCGACAAAGTTTCTGCCCTTTTGATTATCGATGGGTCAGGTGTTGCTACGGCCGTAGCGCCGATTGCCCAGAGCAATAAGATCCCAATGATTGCGACAATTGCTTCTGCTCCTCCAGTTACTAAGGCTGGCAATTACATTTTTAGATCTACCCCAGATGATACTGCCCAAGGCAAGTTTGCCGCTGATTTTATGTTTGATCAGCTGGGAAAGAAAAAAATTGCCGTATTGTACGTAACCAATGCTTGGGGGGCGGGGATCGAAGGAGTGTTCAAAAAAGAATTTCTTACTAGGGGTGGACAAATTGCCTACGAGAGCGGAGTTGCCGAGAAAGACGCCGATCTTAAGGGGGAAATTATAAAAGTAAAAAATAGCAAAGCTGAAGCTCTTTATTTTCCCTTATATCCAGACAGTGCCATTGTGGGACTCAAGCAGGCAAAAGAGCTTAAGCTCAATATTCCCGTTGTAGAAGGAGATGCTATTGACGGTAACGATATCTTGAAAAACCCTGTTGCCGAGGGTCTGATTTATACTTTGGCAAAAATAGGTTCATCCGATGAATTTGTTGCCAAACTTAATTCTTTGGCCGGATTCGAAAACCTAAAACCTAATATCGCTGCACCAACTTCATATGATGGAGCGAAAATTTTGTTTACCGCAATCGAAAAAGCGGGTACGGTTGAGGGCTCTAAGGTGGCCGGCGAATTGCTCAAGACTTCATATCAAGGTGTTTCTAACCCGTTGATTGAGTTTACCGATGGGCGAGAGATTAAAGACCCTGTCTTCAATGTCAAGCAGATCAAAAATGGACAGGTTGTCGATTATAAATAGATTATAAAAATTATTAATTATTAATTTAAACTAAATTTTATGTCTAGTACTATGAAATGGATTGTCGCGGTTATCGTGATTATTCTCATTATCGCCGGTGTTTGGTATTACGGTTCTAAACCATCAGCCGCGCCGATCGAAACTGGTCCGATTAAGGTTGGGTTTGTCGGCCCCCTAACCGGGGACGTCGCTAATGTTGGCTTAAACAATAAGGCGGCCGTTGAGTTGGCGGTTGAAGCGATCAATAAAGAGGGAGGGATCAATGGCCGCCAGATCGAGATGATTTATGAGGATGGTAAATGTGACGGAGCAACGGCGGCTACTGCTGCTCAGAAGTTAGTAAATATTGATAAAGTTACGGCAATTATCGGCGCTTGTTGCTCGGCTGAGACGCTAGCCATGGCCCCGATTGCTGAGCAGGGCAAGGTCGTTATTATTTCTCCGGTTTCGTCTAGCCCAGCGCTTTCTTCGGCTGGTGATTATATTTTCCGTGATTATCCGTCGGACTCTTTTCAGGGTTCTAAGGCCGCAGTTTTAGCCATGGGAGATCTCAAGGCTAAGAATATTGCGGTGCTTACTTGCCAAAGCGACTGGTGTGCCGGAATTGAAAAAGTTTTCGTCGAAAAAATAAAGGCTTTAGGTGGTAAAATTGTGGCTGAAGAAAAATTTGACGACAAAACCACCAAGGATCTTAAGACTCAATTAACTAAAATTAAGGCAGCTAAGCCAGACCTTATTTACTTCCCGGCTTATTCAGACAGCACCATTATTGGTCTTAAACAAGCCAAGGAGCTCGGGTTAAAGGTTCAATTTTTGGGTGGCGATGCTTGGGATGATCCCAAGATTGTGGAAGGCGCCGGTAAGGCGGCCGAAGGCATTGTCTATCTGAAGCCGTCGGCCCCTGCTACTGACGAGTTTAGAGCAGCCATGGCCGCCAAACTGGGGAATAACGAAATTACCACTGGTTCGCCTCAGGCCTACGATGCGGCCAATATTTTGGCCCAAGTGATGAAGGCGTTTGGCAGTGATTCAACTAAAATTAAAGATGCTCTCTACAAGGTGGCTAATTACCAAGGAGTTTCTGGCTCAATCTCCTTCGATCAAAACGGTGACTTAGTCGATGCTAATTACGACATCAAGACGGTCAAAGACGGCAAAGTTATTGATTTCAAGCCGTAGTCGACTGCTTAATTAATTAAATAAAAGTTACCTAAAAATCCCCAGCCGGGGATTTTTAGGTTTGGGGAGTTTGTGGTATTATTCACCCTATGGAGTACCGCTTAAGCGGTAATTTGTAAAAACAAATTATACTCCACAGGGTAAATGTTTTATCAAATTTTGGTTAATGGTTTAATTGCTGGTGCCATCTATGCCCTCGTCGCGGCGGGGTTTTCTTTAATTTATTCGACGACAAAATTTGTGCACTTTGCTCACGGCGGGGTGATTGCCCTGTCGGCCTACATGCTTTATCTTTTCTATTCTTTGCTCGGTCTTAATTTTTGGCTGGCGGCGCTTTTGGCCATTATCTCGGGAATTATTATCGGTCTCGGTGTTGATTATTTGGTTTATCGACCCCTGCGTCGGCGGCGCGCTTCGCCCGTGATTATTTTGATTGCCAGCGTGGCGGTGTTGCTTATTTTGGAGTCACTTAACTTGATGCTTTTTGGTGCCGATGTTAAGTCGATCAATTTCTTAGATATTGGTTCGGGTTGGGATATTGGCCCGGTGATTATTACCTCACTCC
>JBAZNO010000066.1:0-3353 GCA_041649195.1 Minisyncoccota bacterium
AAAATGCTCAGTTAATTGAGGGGATGGAGGGCGAGCGAACTCAATACTTTATGCACCATTATAATTTCCCGCCCTTCTCCGTCGGCGAAACCGGACGAGTCGGTAATCCCTCCCGCCGGTCAATTGGCCACGGCGCCTTGGCCGAAAAGTCTTTGCGCGGAGTAATCCCCAGCCGAGAAGATTTCCCCTACACTATTCGCTTAGTCTCCGAAGTTTTTGCCTCAAACGGCTCGAGTTCTCAAGCTTCGGTCTGCGCTAGTACCTTAGCTTTGATGGACGGCGGAGTACCAATCAAAAATCCCGTCGCCGGTATTTCGATTGGCCTAATGTATCAAGACGACCAGAATTATGAACTCATTACTGATATCCAAGGAGTAGAGGACCATTATGGTGACATGGACTTCAAGGTGGCTGGCACCAAGGAGGGGATTACCGGCATTCAGCTCGACATCAAGATGGGCGGGATCCCGGTGGAGATTCTGGAGAAAGCGATCGACCAAGCTCGAACCGCCCGTGAGCAAATCTTGGCCAAAATGGCCGAGGCGATTGCTACCCCGAGAGCCGAAATTAATTCGTCAGCGCCTAAAATCATCAAAATTACTATCCCGGTTGAGAAAATTGGTTCAGTAATTGGCCCTGGCGGCAAGATGATCCAAAAAATCTCCGCCGATACTGGTGCCGAAATTGAGATTGAGGATGACGGTTCAGTTTATATTACCGGTCAAATTGAAGGGGCAAATAAAGCCAAGTCGACAATTGAAACAATGTGTCATGAGTATAAAGCCGGCGAAAAATTTGAAGGCGAAGTGGTTCGCCTGATGGACTTTGGCGCCTTTGTCCAAATTGCTCCCGATACCGACGGCCTTGTTCACGTGTCAGAAATTGCGCCATTTAGAATTGAAAAAATTAGCGACGCGGTAAAAATTGGCGACAAGGTGCCCGTGGTGATTAAAGAAATTGATGAAAAACATCGAATTAATTTATCGATTAAACAAGCTGATCCGGATTGGGCAAAAAATAAAGGCTTAACTCCTTCGACTAATCCACCAAGAACAGGGTATACGCCTAGAAACTAAATTCATTATTAGTTATAATTAACCCTGTAGAGTATAGCGAAAACTCAACAGGGTAAACAATGGCTGATGATCCCATAAAAAATACACCAGTAACAGGCCAAACGCCAACTGAACCGGCGGTTATTGCTGACGAAGCAAAAAAACAGGAGCCAGCAATAAAAGAAAGCCACGAAGAAAAACTCCGGCGGGCAAAAATCGCGATGGAGGGGCTAGATCGAACTATCCGCCGTGAAGCCACTGAGAAAGAAGAGGAGGCCAGTGAAGAAAAACAGCAATTAAATAAATTATTGTTGTCGCTTGACCACGAAAAAGAGTTAATGGAGTTAACTTGGGTTAATCTTGACGATAAGCGCGCCAGTTTAAAAAAAGTGCTTGAGCCCATTCTTGAGCAAGAAGACAAATTAGAGGCTGAAGAAACCTCACTCGAAAGCCAGGAAGAGGTAACGATGGAACCTAAGGCCAGACGAGAACTCGAACAAAAACGTTGGCAAGTTCAAGAATCACGGAAAAAAACTGAAGAGGAAAAATGGTTAGTTGAAGAGAAAGTGCAAAAAATCGACGACCAGGTTGAAGAAACAAAACAAAAATATCAAAAATTATTGGCTCAAGAAGAGGAGTTGCGCCAAAAAATCCAAGCCATTGATGAACAAATGCTTCTCCAGCAAGAAGTGCTTCGCCAACAGCATGAATTAGAAGAGCAAAAGCGTCGGCAAGAAACTCTAAAACAAGTTGAGGAGCAAAAACGAGCCGCTGAAGCTGAAAAGGCACGTTTAGAAGAAATCAAAAAGGCCGAGGAAGAAAGAAAGCTCGCCGAAGAAGAGCGTCAAAAAGCTGAATCAACAAAACAAACCGACGAACAGGCGAGGGTTGTCGAAAAAGAGCGCTTAGAAAAATTGCGCCTAGCCGAAGAAGAGCGTCAAACGCAAGAGACGGCGCGTCGCCTCCAGGCCCAACAAGAACGAGAGGTGGAGTTAAAAAAGAAAATTGCTGACGCGATTGATAAAAATAATGGTATTACTCCAGTTCCGCCAACACCAGTGGCCAAAGAAGAAGAGCCTAAAGAAGCCGAGTTGCAGCGAGCCCTAGAACTTGAGCGAATAAAGCGGGAGAATGAAGAGGCCGAAGCCGAAAGAAGGAAGCAATTGGTAGAAAAAAATCGGTCAGTAATTAACGAAATCAAAGAATCAGACAGCGAGCTTGCTCCCCTCCGCACCCTAAAAGGGGATTTAGAAACGGCCCTGAGAGATAACCAAATATCAAACGACGATTTAGCCCGTGTTAACAAAAAAGTTTTCCCTTGGGCTAATAAGTAGTAAATTATGGACGCCCCGCAAAATAATGAAAGCGACAAGAGACTTCGCGCTCGGCTAGCCTTAACCGACAAAGACGATATTGCCAATTGGCAAGAAAAAGAAGAATATCTCGAAAAACGAAAGGTTGAAGCCGCCAAAGCAATGGCCTCAGATGAGCAAAAAAAGATCCGGGAGGAGGCCGAAAAAGCCAAACAACACAAGGAGGAGGCCCAAAAAAAACTGGCCGAATTAGAGGCGATCCATCGTGCCGAAGAGGAAAGAAAGAAGAAGGATGTCTCAATCGAGCAAGCCGAGAAAGATTTGGCCCAAGAAAAGCGTCGTCAAGAAAAGATTAAGGAAATCCTAGCCTCACAAAAAACAATCGAAGGGATAAAAAGATCCCCTCAAAGCCGCCTCTCTTCAATCCACACCATTACCGATGACCTAAGCGAGGAGATTAAAGAGCGTGGTTTTACCGCCGCCAGCCTAGCTCAGGCCAATATTAAAGAAAAACGCGAAGAGGAAAAAACTTTTTCATGGCGAAAAACTATTATTTTGGCAATCAGTTTCATTCTGGTCGTGGGAGGATTAACGGCCATTAGTTGGTCACTTTGGCAAAGAACCGAGGAGAGTCGCTCACCCGCTCAATTAAATCATGACTCAATTATCTTTGCCGATGAACACCTCGCCATCGATTTAACAGATAAATCACCCGAACAACTCAGGCAAGAAATAAGTGCGATCAAAGATCAAAACGGTTATGGCGAAGGGAGGGAAAAAATTAGTGATATTTATTTCACCTACGAAGAGTCCCGAAACACCGATCAGGGGGTAGTGGTGGAGAAAAAAATTGCCGGCCCAGGACTCTTTGCCACCAGCACGGGCCTCGTTATCACCGATGACCTCATTCGTTTTCTTGAACCAGATTTTATGTTGGGCCTTTATACTGGTTCGCAAACTGGACCTTTTTACCTCTTTAAAACAG
>JBAZNO010000067.1:0-3343 GCA_041649195.1 Minisyncoccota bacterium
AGTATGCCACAGAGGATTAATTTGGCAAGTAGGTCTCGCGGTGGATTAAGAGGACCCCAAATTCGGTGATTTTTTGATAATGAAGTTTGGTACCATAGCCTTTGTGTTGGTGGAGATGATGGTTTGGATATTTTTTGCTTAATTTGACCATCGCCCGATCGCGCGAGACCTTGGCTACGATTGAAGCTAGGCCAATTATCAATTCTTTTTCGTCACCCTTAATTATGGTTTTTTGATTGGGCCAATTCGATGGAGCTTTTAACCCCCCATCAAGCAAAACTAAGGATACCGAGGAGAGACCTCGGGCTCCTTGAGGACTCACCTCGGTAGCTTTTCCTTGTGAGAAGTCGTTTCTCGCGTAGCCAGATGCGACTTCGCACAAGTTCTTTTCTATCCCCTTTTTTATCGCCCAATTTATCCCCTTTTTATCTATTACCTTATTACTCACCAACGCCACTTTGTGCGAGACCCAACCTCGCACAGCTAATTCTTCAATTTTCCCAAACCACCAATCTCGCTGTTTGGGCGTTAATTTTTTCGAATCCTTACCAACCGGATAATCTTTTAAAAATTTTTTAATGGCCGGCCACTTTTTTATTTCCCACGCCACTAGCCCCACCGAGACCGGCCCAGCTAGTGCCCCCCGCCCGGCTTCGTCGATCCCAATTAAGTATTTTATGCCTGACCTCTTTTCCACTACTTAATGTTAGCATAAAAAGAAAGGCCCCCGAGCGTCGTCGCTCAGGGGTCTTGCGAGCAAGAGATCAGGCAGGGTACCGAGGACTTTCCGACCAACGGGAAGTGAATCCTCGGCAACGATGGTCACAAGGAGAAGGATCCGTACAAATTTCGTTTGTCACTGGAGATCCTTCCCCGTTAAATCTCTGTGATCCAGAGACATGAGAGTGGCCATCACAATAGCTCGTCGTCGCGACTCTCTCAACCACCGAACCTACTCCGTGAGTAAAGTCATGAATGTGGTGGTAGAAAACCCTTGTGTGTCTAGTACCCATAGGAAGATCCTTTCTTTTTCTACCTTAAGTCAACAATAATATGCCATGACAGTCAAGGAGAAGAAAAGCCGACAGTCTGTTATAATTTCGACATGTCTTTCGTTCACCTTCATAATCACACCCATTATAGTCTCCTCGACGGGCTGATCAAAATCCCCGATTTGGTTAAAAAGGCTAAGGAATTTGGTATGCCAGCGCTCGCCATTACCGACCACGGCAGTATGTATGGCGTTATCGAATTTTATAAAGAATGTTTAAAACAAGAAATTAAACCAATCCTTGGTTGCGAAATTTATGTCGCCACCCGCAGTCGTTTTAATAAAGAACCGCATGTCGATGCCCGTCGTTATCACCTTACCCTCCTCGCGAAAGATCTCACCGGTTATCATAATTTAATTAAAATCGTCACCAAAGCTAACCTTGAGGGTTATTATTATAAACCGCGGGCTGATAAAGAATTATTGCGCGAGCATCATGAAGGTTTAATTTGCCTCTCTGGTTGCCCCGGGGGCGAACTCTCCCGCGCCCTCGTTTACGAACCCGACAAGGCCGAAGCGATTATTAAAGAGTATCAAGAAATTTTTGGCGCCGAAAATTATTATCTCGAGATCATGCATCACCCGCAGATTGAGGGTTTGCCCGAAACGATGGCCAAAATTATTGAGCTGGGTCATAAATTAAATATCCCACTCGTCGCCACGCAAGATACTCATTATTTAAATCGCGACGATGCTCTGGCTCACCACACCCTGCTCTCGATCCAAACCGGCAATGATTTGTCGGACTTGAAAGGTGTCACCAACACTGAAGAAGATTTCTCCTTCATCTCCGGCGAAGAAATGGCCAAAAATTTTGCTCATGTACCCGAAGCGATCGAGAATTCTTTAAAAATTGCCGAGCGCTGCAATATCACTTTAGAACTTGGCAAATGGACCTTCCCTAATTACCCTATCCCCGACGGCTCGGATTATAATCAAGAACTTAAAAAAATGGCTGAGGCCGGTCTCGCTAAATATATTGAAGAAAATCCCGAACGGGCCGAAGCGGCTAAAACAAGAATGGAATATGAGTTCGACGTGATTAGCAAAAAAGGTTATTCACCCTATTTTCTCGTCGTCTCGGATTTAATTAAACACGCTCACGAAACCGGCATTTTTACCAACACCCGAGGTTCAGCGGCCGGTTCACTCATTTCTTATATTATCGGTATTACCAATGTTGATCCGCTTTATTATGAACTCCCGTTTGAACGCTTTCTCAATGCTGATCGCCCCTCCCCGCCCGATATCGACATGGATTTTGCCGACAAACGACGCGACGAAATTATTGAGTATGCCCGCCATAAATATGGCGAATTTAATGTCGCTCAAATTGGAACTTTTGGTTCGATGCTCGCACGGGGTGCGGTGCGTGATGTCGCCCGCGCTCTTGGCTACCCTTATGCTCTTGGCGATCAAATTGCCAAATTAATCCCGATGGGTTCGCAAGGCTTCCCCATGACCATTGATCGAGCGATCGAGATGGTACCCGAGCTCGACGAATTATATAAAAAAGATGCCGACACCAAAAAAGTAATTGATCTCGCCAAAAAAATTGAAGGTTGCGCCCGACATATCTCCGTTCATGCCGCCGGCGTCGTGATCTCCCCCACCGATATCACCGACTTCACCCCCATTCAATTTGACCCCAAGGGCGGTAAAACCATTACCCAATATGAAATGCACGCCGTTGAAGATGCTGGCTTACTCAAATACGACTTTCTCGGCATTCGCAATTTATCAATTCTTGAAGACGCCATTAAAATTATTAAAAAAGTTCACGGCGTTATTATTGATATCGATCACGTCCCGCTTGATGACGCCAAAACTTTTGCCATGCTCGCCAAGGGCGAAACGATTGGCCTCTTTCAATTAAATGGCGCCGGCATGACCCGTTGGCTCAAAGAGCTTAGGCCGACCACAATCTTCGATATTAACGCCATGGTCGCCTTGTATCGCCCGGGCCCGATGGAAATGATCCCCGAATATATTAAACGTAAACATAACCCGCACCTAGTTAAATTTCTTGATCCGCGACTCAAGCCTATCCTCCACCACTCCTTCGGCGTGCTCGTTTATCAAGACGACGTGATGCTCACCGCTATCCATCTTGCCGGTTATTCGTGGATCGAGGCTGATAAATTGCGTAAAGCAATGGGCAAAAAAATCCCCAAAGAAATGGAGGCCCAAAAAGGAAAATTACTTGATGGCTTAATTAAAAATGGTTTGGATAAGAAAAAAGCTGAAGAATTGTGGGGATTAATTGAGCCCTTTGCTGCTTATGGCTTCAAT
>JBAZNO010000068.1:0-3341 GCA_041649195.1 Minisyncoccota bacterium
ATTCACTATCCATTCGCAATTCAATATCCAAATCACGCGTTTTGTCTTTGCCAAAAGTTTTTTTCAAAGTATCCAAACCCAATAACACGGCCTGGTATTCGGCTTCGTTATTGGTCATTTTGCCCAAAAAAAGGTGGGCCTTGCGGATAATTTCGCCCTTATCGTTATAAATAAATACTCCCGCCCCTGCCGGCCCCGGATTCCCCCGCGCCCCCCCATCGGTGTACATAATTACTTTTTCCATAATCTAAGTTTAACTCGCTTTTTTTAAATCCACAATCCGCAACCTTAGTTCGGGGTAATTTTTGAACATGGATTTTTCGAGCGTGGCGAGAAGATCGATCCTCTCCCCTTTAGCTAATTTGATATCACCAAAAACGTGCGCTGGGTCATCGGGTACCGGTGAGGCAAAGAATCCAATTGCTGGGATCAATTTGCCGTCAGATTTTTTGAAACTTAATTCAAGATGCAAACCGCCATTACCAAAATATTTTACCTCAGCAATTTCAATATTTTTTAATTTAAAAACCGGTTTAGGATTATCCATGCCAAAGGGGGCCATTGGTTCAATTAATTTATAGGTCTCCCAAGTTAATTGATCTAAGCTCAATTCCTCATCGATTAATAATTCTGTCTCAATCTCTGTTTTCTTAACTTTTTTGTAGGCCGAAATTAAACGCTCGGCCAATTCCGAAACTTTTTCGGGCGAGAGCGAAAAGCCCGCCGCCATCGCATGTCCGCCAAAATCTAAGAAAAAATCCTTAGCCCCCGCTTGTTTCATTACCTCAACCACATTAATAGTACCGTCCGAGCGACAAGAGCCCTTAATTACTCCGTTGACATTTTTACTCCACAAAAAAACCGGTCGGCCATATTTCTCAACTAAGCGCGACGAGGTTAAACCAAGCATCCCAAGGCCCCAATCTTCTTTGCCAGCGACAATTACTGGTGGTAACTCGGCTTCGTTAATTTGTTCGGCCACTTCTTTAATCACCTTCTCTACCGCTTCGCGTCGTTCTAGGTTTTTACCCTCAAGATGTTTGGCAATCGCTGTTGCTTCGGACTCGTCATAAGTGGTGAGGAGATAATAAGCTTGTGAGGCATGCGACATGCGACTAGCCGAATTAATGCGGGGTCCAAGCATAAAGCTGATATCGTCTTCAGTCACATTGGCTGGCCGAGTTTTAATGATATTCAATAAGGCAAGCAAACCAAGACGTTTCGTCTTTTGTAAAACTTTGAGCCCATAATAAGCGAGCAATCGATTCTCCCCCGTTAAAGGCACCATATCGCTCACGGTCGCAATCACCACTAAATCTAAGAGCCATTTTTCCCAACCAGCGGGAATATTAAAACGATCTTTGGCCAAGAGAGCGCAAATAAATTTATACATGACGCCCGAACCGGCCAACATTTTTTCGGGATAAGCATCGTCCGGCTGTTTGGCGTTAACAATGGCATAGGCCGGCGGTAATTCGGCGGGAGCTAGGTGGTGGTCAGTGATAATCACATCAATCCCCTTCTCGTTAGCTAATTTAACTTCGGCCACATCCGTGGTGCCGCAATCAATAGTAATAATTAATTTGACTCCTCGTTCGGCAAAGTCAGCAATCGTTTCGGGCGAGAGACCATAGGCCTCATTGTGTCGATCGGGAATATAGACCGAAAAATCGTGATAACCAATTTTATGAAAAAAGAGCGCAAGCATGGCCGAACCCGGTACCCCATCGGCATCATAATCGCCAAAAATGACAATTTTTTCTTTATGCCAAATCGCTTCAAGCAGGCGCCCCACCGCCTTCTCCATATCCTTCATTAAAAAAGGATCGAGCAGGTCACGCTCATAATCGGGTTGTAAAAACTTAGCCGCTTCAGCCTTCGTTTTAATTCCGCGATAAAAAAGCAATTTCCGGACCAGTTCCGGATAATCGCCTAATTCTTTGTCCGCTTTTTTACTTAACGCCTTCCGCAATTGCCATTTCTTTTGCATTCTCCTATTATACACGACAAACCCAATCTCGAAACCAACACAAAACCGCCCCGACAATCGGGGCGGTTTTGTTAATAATAAGGTTATTTATAGACTATTTCTGTCTCGGTAATCTCAACACGTAGCCCCGAATTAAATGTTGGCTTTACTGTTGCTTTGCCAATAACTTGATCGGTGGCAGGCTTGCCAATTAATTTGGGAATTTGCATGAGTATTTTGACGCCTCCATTTTCCACAACCCCAAAACCAGCAGAGACTTTGTTCAAGAAATTAATGTCCTTACCTTCTACTCGATAGCCAACAAAACCTCCTGTCTGGTTGAGAACGAGGGGGACCGTTTGCCCCTTACACCCCTTTAAATCACCAGCTGTCCCCTCCATATAAAAAGTGGCAGGACCATTCACAGTATCAAGTCCCGTTATGCTATCAACAATTTTGTCTCCTCTTTTGGTAATTTTGCCCCAAATTTGAAGTTTAGCTCTCTTAGGGAAAAGGGCTTCAAAATTAGCTGTCCCCGTTCCTTTAGGATAGCTAGGGACAAAAAGAGTATAAGCAACGGGCTTGTAACTAGGAAATTCTGGGATAGAAATCGTTTTTAGGTGCGATGGCATAAAGGCATCAAGTTGTTTGACATCTTGGGGAATAATTCGTCGGCCATCTTCTGTCCCGTCAAGTAAATAAGGACCCCCTCCTTGAGTGCAGATGAGAGTATTGGTCGCACTTAACCCAATTACCGTTGTTCCTCCACCCTGGCCGGGATGGCCGGTGTTACACTCCGTCTCGTCAGGATTTTTGATTTCAGTTGTTGGCAAACCAGCAGGAAGAGAAACAGAGAAGGGGACTCGACAATTGCTTCCTCCCGAAGACTTGACATTTTTCACTCCACTGCTTGAAGAAGAGACCTCTTCCACTGCAGTGAAAATTTTGAAGAGGCACTTACCATCCGGGGTTTTAGAGATCTCGTTTTTTAACGGACAGATTGCTGTGATGAAGGTCTTCCCTGGAGAAACAGAGGCCGGGTTATAGGAAAAAACATTCCCTGACGAAGCCGCGGTAATTACTTTCTCTGTAAGCAATTTTTTATCGTCAAAACTCCAAACACGTTCTAAGACTTTTGTCCCACTATTAACAAGAGCTACACTATAAGTGAAAGAAATAAATGGCCGCTGGCTAGAAGAGACATGATAACCGTCCGAAGAACTGACATCCGCCATAATGGGCTGACCATTGGAATCTATCCCAACTATACTAGTAGAAGAAATTTTAGCTGTTCGCACCTTTACGCTTGGAAGGGTGTGAAAAAGAACCCTAAGAGTCATTTTCCCATCAGGAACTTCCGAGCCGGTAACGG
>JBAZNO010000069.1:0-3305 GCA_041649195.1 Minisyncoccota bacterium
GTTTTGCCATAAATAAAGAAGTGCTAGATGAAGAAACTTTGGCCGAAATGGGAATTGCGCGCGAAGATTTGGTTGAGCGAAAGGCGATCGAAGTTGGTAATATTTTTAAATTGGGAACAAAATTTTCTGAACCGTTGGGGCTGAATTTTACTGATGAAAAGGGTGAAAAACGCCCCGTGGTCATGGGTAGTTATGGTATCGGCCCGGGCCGAGTCATGGGCACAGTGGTTGAAGCTTTGGCTGACGATAAAGGGATTATCTGGCCAAGGAGTATCGCTCCTTTTATGGCACATCTCGTCTGGATCCCCGGCGAAGGGGAAACGGCGGCTGAATTGGCCGATAAACTTTATGATGGTTTAACTGAAGCGGGGATCGAAGTTTTTTATGACGATCGAGTGGCGAGCGCTGGCGAAAAATTTGCCAATGCCGATTTGCTTGGCATGCCTTACCGAATTGTCGTTAGCGATAAAACCTTAAAAGAAGGAAAGTTTGAGTTAAAAGAAAGAGCGACCGGCACCACTCGCTTAGTAAGTGAGGAGGAATTATTCGACTTACTAAAATAATATGTGGTGGAAGGTGCCAAAATTTTTTTCCAGCGCTATCGGGGTGGATTTGGGCACTTCTAATACTCTTATTTATATCAAGGGTCAGGGGGTGGTGATGGTTGAACCTTCGATTGTGGCGGTTAATCAAAAGACGGGGAGAGTGGTAGCGGTGGGGACAGACGCCAATCAGATGATTGGCCGAACGCCGGCCCATATCCAAGCCATTAGACCGTTAATTAACGGGGTGATTTCAAATTTTGAAATGGCTGAAGAGATGTTGTCATATTTCATGAAAAAAACAGCCGGTCTAATTGGTAATAATTTTTTTCGCCCTCAAGTGGTGGTTGGTGTCCCGTCGGGGATTACTAACGTTGAGCGTCGGGCGGTTCGTGATGCACTCGAGAGCGCTGGCGCTCGCGAAGTTCATGTGATTGAAGAATCGATGGCCGCGGCCATTGGTATTGGCATGCCCGTTTATGATCCGGTTGGGAATATGATTGTTGATATTGGGGGCGGGACCACTGATATTGCGGTTATTTCGCTCGGGGGAGTTGTTCGTTCTAAGAGTTTACATATTGCCGGTGAACGTTTTAATCAAGATATTATCAATTATGTTCGCGACGAATTTAAAATTCTCTTAGGTGAACGAACCGCCGAAGAAGTTAAGGTTACCATTGGAGCGGCGACCCGTCAGGGTTCGGGTAATGAGACCTTGGTTCGTGGACGTGACCTGGTGACCGGTCTTCCGCGCGAAGTGGCGATTACCGACTCCGACATTCGTGAAGCGATTTTTAATTCGCTGGCGATTTTTGTTGATGCTATTAAGGAAGTGCTTGAATCGACACCGCCTGAAGTCGTTTCAGATATTATGCGTCGCGGGCTCGTGCTAACTGGCGGGAGCGCTAACATGCGGGGCTTGCGCGAATTATTAGAAAAGGAATTAGAAATTCCAATTCACTTAGCTGACGATCCCTTAACCGCTGTCGTCCGCGGGACCGGTATTGTGCTTGACGACCTTGATCATTATCGAGATATTTTAATTGACAACGAAGATGAGTTACCACCGCGTTAACCGTTGGCGCCTGCCTCTTTTTACCCTAATCGTTATTGGTTTACTCGTTATTCTTAATGTTTGGGGTCGAAGTTTATTGACGGGGCCTCTTGTTTTTTTTGCTAAACCATTTTGGCAGGCAAGTGATAATTTGGGATCGGCTATCGCTACCCAAGTTTCCAGTCTGGGTCAAAGTCGAACCACTCTTGTTTTAGAAAACAAAAATCTTCGCGAAGAAAATAATAAATTAAAAACATTACTTTTGGCCAAGAGTAATGTCGAAGCCGATAATGTTAAATTGCGGGCGATCCTTGGTCGAAGTACCAATAAAAATAAACCACTGGTTGCTCGGGTCATCTTCTTGCCCAATTTTGTCCCCGATAATACTCTTTTACTTGATCTCGGTCGAAATAATAAAACGGGCCCTCTTAAGGTCGGCAATCTAGTTGTGGCCGATGGAGCCGTCTTAATTGGCCGTTTGGTTGAAATTGGCGAAACTTATTCAAAAGCGCGTTTACTTTCGGCTGAAAATAATCTATCAGTTGTTATTGGTAATAAAAATATTCCGGCGGTGGCCGCCGGCTCGGGGGCCGGCAATTTTACTATTGTTCTACCCAAAGATACCGCTATCGCAGTAGGTGACCGAGTCACGGCCCCTCTTCTTAATAATTATCTGATTGGGACTGTGGGCAACATCGAAAAATTGGCGAGTCGGCCAACCAAAACTATTTTGGTTCAGACCCCCGTCAATCTTTGGCAACTTAAATGGTTAGAAATTTATGACGCTAAGACTTAGTCTAACATTGCTCACCATTATTTTGGTTATTGTTTTGCCCTGGTGGGCGAGCGGCCTTGTCCTCCTCTTATTTATTTTCTTTTTCCCTTGGTATTATGAAGCCGTGCCCCTAGCTTTTCTCTACGACCTCTTATACGGGTCGGGTATTTTTTATATAACAATTGCCGTTCTTTTAATTATCCCGCTAGTCGAATGGGCAAAAAAAAGATTATATGTTTTCAGTTAGACGAAAAAATAAAAGACGTTTTGAAGATCTCTCACCAGATGAGATCTTTGTCGATGCCAGTAATTTGCCCTCCTACAACGAACAGCAATTTGAAGGACGAATTGAACAGCCTATTAACCGACGGACTTTTTTGGGAGTAGCCATTTTTTGTTTAATTATTATTTTAATTTTTGGCGCGCGAATTTTTTATTTGCAAGTTATTGATGGATCTAAGTATGCCGAGCGCAGTCGCAATAATAGCCTAAACTTTACACCAATCTTTGCCGAACGAGGCAATATCTATGATCGGAGCGGACAGCAATTGGCTTGGACGGGAGGATCAGCTTCTAGTTCAAGCCAAAACCAGGGCCGAACTTATTTGAGCGAAGAGGGCTTCGGCCACCTGCTCGGTTACGTTAGTTACCCTAATGTCAAAGAAATGGCTACTGGTAAATATGACCCGAAGGAATATTTGGGTCGAGCGGGGGTAGAGAAGATTGAGAATGATCAATTGCTTGGCGAGCGGGGAGTCCGGATTGTTGAAGTTGACGCCAAGGGCGAACAATTATCCGATCATATTGTGCAAAAACCTCTTCCCGGCAAAGAATTGAAATTGGCGATTGATCACCGGGTGCAGGCCGAGTTCTATCGATCAATTAAGCAATTGGCGGCCGATCGCGGTTTTTCTGGGGGGAGTGGGGTGATTAT
>JBAZNO010000070.1:0-3168 GCA_041649195.1 Minisyncoccota bacterium
TGGTTCCTGCTCGGCGTGATTAAATTTGTCACCAACCTTTGGGCTGATTTCTTCAACCCCATGATCACGAAAGATGGTTTGGAGTTGGTTATAAATGTACTCAATGCCCTTGCGCCAATTCTCCGGCGCTTGCTCCCAAGCCTCTTTGTTGCCAAAAGCGAGCTCAAAGCTGTCAGCGATGGTAAAGAGGTCGGTGAGCACCCCTTCCTTAGCCCATTTGGCGATCTCGCCCCGCCCGGCTTCCCCTTCCTTCTTGAGGTTCAGATAGTCGGCCTTGGCTCTCTGCCAGCCCGCTAGGTACTCAGAGCGCTCGGTATGGCAGGCCTTGAGCTCATCTCGGAGCTTCTTCAGTTTCCCCCCCATCTCCGCCCCCTCCGGCGCCCGATCCTCGGTATTTTCCTCAAATTCTAGCTCTTCCTCTGTATCCAAAGGGTTTTTTTCCTCATCTTTTTTCATAATCTCTATATTTTTTAAATTTTACCAAAAATCACCATTTTAATCAACATGTGCGATATCCAATCTCGCACAAATAAGGATATTTTGGCTACTCTATCCACAGATTTGTATGGTTTGGCGAATCCATTTCTTCTAGCCACCCCTCTATCTCTTTTCCGAACTCGTCAGGTGTCCCGAGATAATCACCTAAAATTCCCTTATCGATGATCTTCGAAAAATGGCCTTGCCCTAAATAATCCTGAAGACTTGACCAGGGGTAAGATTTCAAGAAGGTTAACGCCTCATTTTTGTCTTTTATTTCTTTTTCCTTCCACCCCGATTCTGCCAGCTCGATCGGATTGAAATGAATATAGTAAGGGATATAAGCTAATTGGTCATCGCTTTCGATTCGAACAAATTTATATTTACCTTGAAAGAGAGCTCCCGATCGGTTGTTTTTTATATTGAAATAATGAGTATAGCCAATCCCTAATTTTTTCATAAATTCTGACGCCCCATCTTCTACCAGTGGTTTGACCAAGAGATGAAAATGGTTCGGCATGAGGACAAAAGCTAAAATCTCCACTAGCTTGTCACGATCGTCAGATGTGCGAGATTGGATATCGCACAAGCGGTCGATATTTTTTGTTTGATTAGTATCGTTGAAATAATGTAAACAAGCCAAAAAGCGTCGACGGTCATTATCGTTATTAAAGATTTCGCGTTTATCGACACCGCGGTTATAGATGTGGTAAATATAATCCTCGGTTGGCTTTTCTCTCATATTGTGGATATCTTATCATAAAAACCCTTATTGTGCGATATCCAATCTCGCACAGTATACAAAAGTGGGGATAAGAATGGGGGGGTTGGATTGGTAAATTTGGATAAAAAGAACGGGTGGCTCCACAATGGAAGCCACCCTGATTGGTGATGAACCTTTGCCCGAGGCGAGATGTCGCTGGGTTGATTGATCGGTCCCAGCCTACGTCTCGCCATACTCGTCACAGTTTACAGACCCTTCGCCACAGAGTCGGTTATCGCTCCTGGTACAACACCAGAAGCCAAATCCGGCGATTGGACTTATTGCCCCATTGTCTCGAGGCTCTAGGCAGGTTCAAAGTGCCAACTGGGTAAAGTATAACAGCGGTTTTTATTGAAGTAAATAGAGGTCGCTTCCTTTTAGAGAAAACAAATGAAAATCCCCGACAGCCAAGGTTGGCCGTCGGGGTCTAATTTCCCTACCCCTATTTCTTTGGCTGGAGGGATAGAAAGAAGTGAAGGAGAACAATTTCCTCGGGCGGTCCTGTCTGGGGTTTTTGCCAAAACTCAATGAATTGGGTTTGGGCAATCGGGCAGGTCAAGAGCCTAAACAAGACTCCGGTTTTGGTTGGTAAATTTTCAAAACCTTCGACCCCCAACACCTCTTTGTTGGGAAAAATCAGGATGTCTCTCTTCCCGTCACGCCCGTAACCTCCCGCTTGAAAAGAAAAGGAAAGGAATGTTGCATCACTGACCGATTCAACTTGAAGAAGTTTTCCAATTAATTCGAAAAAACTTACGACAAGATGGCCTTCACTCTCGGATATTTTGCAAGATATCAGGCGTTGTTTGTGCGTATCTTTGTTTTCGGGTGCCAATTTAATCACCCCCTTTCTGACTATTTTATACACTAAAACCGCCCGGCTGGCAAGTCGGGTGGTCGGGTGAATTTTAGTTTGAGGACTCTAGCGTTTACTCCATTGCGGGGCTTTTCTCGCTTTCTTAAGGCCGAATTTACGGCGTTCTTTGGCGCGGGGGTCGCGGGTCATTAGGCCAGCCTTCTTCATGTCGGGCTTGGTTTCGGGTTTGTGGTCAACAATGGCGCGACCAAGACCCATGATAACGGCATCGGTTTGGCCACTGATTCCCCCACCACTCGATTTAACGGTGACAGCAAAGGTACCATGCTCACCAATTTTGGCGAGGGCTTTTTTAATTCGTTCGCGCATCTCAATGGTTGGGAAATAAACCTCGAGTTTTTTGCCATTGATTTCAAAACTGTCTTTGCTCGCTTTAGTAATGCGAACCCGAGCAGTCGCCGTTTTGCGTCTTCCCACTCCCTCGAAATATTTTTCTTTTGTTTCTTTTGTTGCCATGTTTTTTATTTATAGTGAGCGTGTCGAACTATTCAGTAATTATTAAATTCTTAATCATCACGGCGCGCAAACGATTGGCTGGCAACATGCCATGAATCGCCTTTTTAAGCGGTTCGGACCAACCCTTTTTGGCAACCATATTGGTTAAGGAGGTTTTGCGCAAACCGCCCGGGTGACCAGTGTAATGGGTATAAATTTTTTCGCGCATTTTCTTTTGGGTCACATCTAATTTACCGGCATTAACAATTTTGACGGTAATTTTTGGCGCCAAATTCTTAACAAAGGCGGTCGTATTTTTACCACGCAGGGCGTTGGCGGCTTCGGTCGCTACTCGTCCAAGTGCTTTTCCCGTGGCGTCAATTAAATATTCTTTTTTTACAGTTGATTTTTCCATATTATACAAATTCAATTACGGCCATGGCGCTACCGTCACTAATGCGACGACCAAGTTTGGTAATGCGGATATAACCACCCTTTCGCTCAGCAAAACGTGGTCCTAATTCGGCAAATAATTTAGTAATCACGCGCTTATTTTGACCAACTTTCTCAATAATATTGCGACGATTGAGCAAGGTATCTTTTTTAGCGCGGGTCA
>JBAZNO010000071.1:0-3024 GCA_041649195.1 Minisyncoccota bacterium
CTCAATCAGGCTCTGGCCAGCGCGGATCGGATCAAGAATAAGATTATCGATCTTCAAAAAATTGAAAGTAGTATTCCTCCGACCGATCTCGATAAATTAAATAAATTTATCCCTAATCACGTTGATAATGTTAATCTCTTAATTGATGTCAATAATATTGCCGCCAAAGAGGGGATGATTATTAAAAATGTCCGCGTTCGTTCGACGGCCGGATCGGCAAATTCCCCGGCAGCGGTAGCCTCCACCAATCAGGGGGGCATTCTCCCAACCTATATGTCTTTCTCTGTTTCGGGCAATTACCAGGCCCTCGTCAATTTTCTTGATGATTTAGCCAATAGTTTGCGTGTGGTTGACCCTGTTTCCCTTTCTTTTTCGGTCGACGAGAAAGGGGTTAATCAATACAATTTTGAAGTTAAGACCTATTGGGTTAAATAAAAATGCATCATGAATAATATGTCTAAATCTAAAATGCTCACCTATGTCGTTGTCGCGATTCTTGTTTTGATTGGCATTTACTGGGCTTATCAAATGTTTAACAAGAAGGCTGAGGTGGCTCCCGTTGGAGTGACGGTAGTTACCGATACTGTCCCTAGCCTAACCGATAACAGTAATTCTTCTAATAAACTGATTGCCGCTTTAAACGAAATTGATAGTATCGATTTGCAAAATCGCCTAATTCTTAATAATAAAATTTTTACCGGTCTTAAAGATTTTGGCCGAACGATTGAAGATCGAGCAATTGGCCGAGCTAATCCTTTTTCACCCTTTGTTGGTGGCGCTGGCGCTGGTTTGCTTAAAAATGAAAAGACGGCCACTTCTTCAACTAAAGACACTAATGGTTCAGGCGCTACTGGCGAAGAAAACCCCGCCGATGCCAATTTGCTTGATGCCCTTAGTGGCGAATAATGGACGATACTACTTACGACATCCCAACTAAAAAGCTTGGCAACATCAAGATCCCTTTTGATGTACTTAAATATGTTCCGGCTGAGTCGGCTGGGCATTATCAATTTGTCCCCTTGTCGCTTACCGACGGGATTCTTGAAGTGGGGATGGTTGACCCAGATGATTCGGAGGCGCGTGACGCTTTGCAATTTATTGCCAGCCGAACGGGTATCCCTTTTAAAATTTTTTTAATTTCCAAAAAAGATTTTGACATCGCAGTTAAAAGCTACGAGGGTTTTTCGGGCGAAACGGGGGTGGTAGTAGGCGATATCCAGCAAGAAATTCGGGCCGCCGAAGAATCAGCCGCCGAGTTTAAAGCGGCCGATGACGCTGATCAACCGCCTTCGGCCAATATTGTTGAAGAGGCGCCAATTACCAAGATTGTTTCGGTGATTATCCAAAACGCTTTGTCGGGCGGGGCCTCTGACATCCATATCGAGCCAACGGCCACTAACATCAAGGTGCGTTTTCGTGTTGATGGGGCACTTTTTACTAGCCTTACGCCGCCTAGCTCGGTGCACGAGTCGATGGTGGCGCGAATCAAAATTCTGTGCAATATGAAGCTTGACGAGAAACGTAAGCCACAAGATGGTCGTTTCTCATATATGTTTGAAGGTCGCAAAGCCGATTTTCGTGTTTCAACTCTGCCCACTTATTGGGGCGAGAAGATCGTGATGCGTATTCTCGACCCAACCAAGCGCAACGTCAACCTAACTTCGGTCGGTCTCTCACCCGAACAACAAGAACAAATCAAGGCGGCGCTTGATAAGCCTTATGGCCTCATCCTGCTCACTGGCCCGACCGGTTCGGGTAAAACGACGACCCTTTACGCCATGCTCAATTATCTCGATCGAGAAAAATATAATGTAGTGAGCTTGGAGGATCCAATTGAGTATGATATTCCCGGCGTGTCGCAGTCACAAGTTCGGCCCGAGATCGATTATACTTTTGCCAACGGGTTGCGTAGTATCCTGCGTCAGGACCCCGACATTGTGATGGTGGGAGAAATGCGCGATCGCGAAACGGCCAAATTGGCTATTCAGGCGGCTCTTACCGGCCACTTAGTGCTCTCCACTTTGCATACCAATAATTCGATTGGTGTTATCCCGCGCCTTATTGATATGGGGATTGAGTCCTATCTTATTCCGCCAACGCTTGTTTTGGCCGTGGCTCAACGTCTCGTGTCAGTTTTATGTGAAGATTCGAAAAAGCCTCTTCCGGTTGAAGATAGTATTAAATTAATCGTCGAAAAACAATTTGCCGATCTGCCTGAGGAGTACCGAGGCCGTATCCCCGAGCTTAAAACGCTTTATAGTGCCGAGCGCACACCGTCTTGTCCTTCGGGAACCAAGGGTCGAACGGCTGTTTTCGAGTTTTTGCCAATGGATAAAGAATTAGAGCGCCTAATCCTCAAGAATCCGGGCGAAAACGAGATTTATAAATATGCTCGCAGCCGTGGCTTTGTTTCCATGAAAGAGGATGCCATGGTAAAATCATTTCAGGGGATTATCCCTTTTGAAGAAGTTAATAAATTATAATATAATTAAGCTATATGGAAGCAGATAAAAAATACTCAATTCTCATTGTTGATGACGACAAGTTCTTAACTGACATGTACAGTCTTAAATTTGTCGAGAAAGGTTTTACTGTTGAGTCGGCCGGGAGTGGCCCAGGGGCCCTGCAAAAAGTTGACGCTGGTCTCGCGCCAGATATCTTTCTCGTTGACATTGTGATGCCAACCATGGACGGTTTCGAATTGATCCAGCATCTTATCCAGCGCCAAAAGGAGAAACGAAGCGCAATTATTGTCCTCTCCAATTTGGGCCAAAAGGAGGATGTTGAAAAAGGGTTAGCGCTTGGGGCCGATGGTTACATTGTTAAAGCTAGCGCCACACCAACCGAGGTCGTCGAAAAGGTTGTCGAAATAATATCCCACCGAGTTTAATAAAATTTTAAAATTAAAATGAAAGATTTTCGTCAAGAAATTGAAGACCTGATTTTGATTGTCGCCAAAGAGGGGGCATCAGACTTACACTTAACCGTTGGTCGCCACCCAACCATCCGTGTTTCGGGCGACCT
>JBAZNO010000072.1:0-2940 GCA_041649195.1 Minisyncoccota bacterium
CAGCAAAATGACGAAAGCCGATGACGCGACTAGACATAATGCCCTCGCCCCGCGTATCGATAATAAATTGATTGCGATAACCCAAGAGCCCGCGAGTTGGACCCTCGAAAATAAGACGAACGGTTGAGGCGCCGTGGTGCGTTGGTTTATGACTCATCATAATGGCGCCCCGCTGACCAAGCCGATCAATAATCGCGCCCTGAAATTCGCTCGGAGTATCAATGGTCACCTCTTCAAATGGTTCAATTTTTTTGCCGCCCTCCTCTTTAACAATCACTTGGGGTTGCGAGACACTCATTTCATAACCTTCGCGACGCATATTTTCGAGTAAGATCGCGATATGGAGTTCGCCCCGACCAAAAACCTGATATTTATCAGTATTATCAAAATCAACTTTGAGCCCAACGTTAACTTCGAGCTCGCGTTCGAGTCGTTCGCGGATTTGTCGGCCAGTAACATATTTACCCTCACGACCAGCAAAAGGTGAATCGTTAACCATAAAATTAAGAGCGATAGTGGGTTCATCAATTTGAATCGCCGGCAAAGGTTCGCTCGCCGAGTCGGCACAAATGGTTTCGCCAATATAAATTTGGGGGATACCGGCGATCATCACAATGTCGCCCGGCAAGGCCTCGCTGACCTCTTCGCGCTCTAAACCGCGGAAGGTAAAGATCTTGGTAATTTTGCCCGTATAATCATCAGTATTAAGTTTTTTGACGATAACAGTATCGCCCACCTTGATTTTACCCTCATAAACCCGACAAATAGCCAAACGGCCTAAATAATTGTCGTAGGCCAAATTAAAGGGCTGAGCGCGAAAGGGCGCCCTGGTATCAGCCTTGGTGGCCGGAATTTTATCTAAAATGACATCAAGCAGGGGAAAAGTGTTTTGACCCTCTTCATCGAGACTCAATTTAACAACGCCGTCACGACTGATGGCAAAAACCACGGTAAAGTTCATTTGCTCTTCGGTCGCGCCCAAGTCCATAAAAAGTTCGAGTACCTCCTCTTCGGCCCGCTTGGGGTCAGCGGCCGGCTTGTCGATTTTGTTAATCACCACAATCGGCTTTAAACCCAACTCGAGCGACTTCTTTAACACAAAACGAGTTTGAGGCATGGGCCCTTCTTGCGCGTCAACCACTAACACTACATCATCAATCGAGCGCAGTACCCGCTCAACCTCCGAACCAAAATCGGCATGGCCCGGGGTATCAACGATATTGATTTTAGAGACGGGACGTCCTGAGTCTGGCGAAGGATAAAAAAGCGAGGCATTTTTAGAATAAATCGTAATCCCACGCTCTTGCTCAAGGGCGTTGGTATCCATGCTAAAGCCGGCCGGCACCATACCAGTTTGGCGAAGCATCGCGTCGGTCAAGGTGGTTTTACCATGGTCAACGTGAGCAATAATTGCGATATTCCTGATTTCCATAAAAAATGTCTCCTTGCGGAGAATTCTTTTTGAGTATACCACACTCGCGAAGTCCCCGCTAGGCCTTTACCCATTGCTATTAATTTTTGATTAGCTTATAATTATTCGGTTAGTAATTATCAGATTTTTTAATAATTAAATATGGACGAAAAAAAGTGTATGTGTGGTGCCGAGTGCAACGGAGCAGCAACTTGCCCAGCTTGTGGCGAGGCTTGCCCAAACGTTGAGGCCACCGAAGATGGTGCCGTGACCGAAGAGACCCCGGAGGCTCCGGAAGAAGTTCTCTAGTTTCTTAATTTAGCTACACCAACAAAACCCCACCGCTAGGCCTTGCCTAGCGGTGGGGTTTTGTTTTTGCATATTGAAAAATAAGTCAAAAACCGGTAATATGAACGGGTAATTCCGCCTCGCCGGCGGACCAGTGCGGGATCGTCTAAAGGTAGGACATGAGCCTTTGAAGCTCAGTATCTTGGTTCGATTCCAAGTCCCGCAGCCCGAATAAAACTCATTATAAAATTTAATCAAAAAATAAAATGAACGAATCAACACCTACCGACCCAAACCTAGAAGAACAAAGACGGGAAGAAGAAGAGCGTTGCGCAGATTGGCTGGTAAGACACTCTGACCCAGCCATCGTCGCCGATGAGTCGAGAGAGACGGTCATCGCTCAATTTGAAAGTTCGGTTGCCTCATTTGAATTGACCTATCCACTTGAAAAGCTAAGCTCAATTGCTGAGCTTTCACCGGGGTTACTTACTCTGTTTTTAAAGGATAGAGATATGACGGCGGGACAACTCACGTCCGCCATTGGCGAATTAACGCCCGAGGAAGCCGAGCAATATCAATTAAGAACCGCGGCCAAAAAAGATCTAGAAACAATTGTTGAAATGTTAACTTCTTCGGGCAAACGAGAGAAATTAAAAGAACAATATTTAAGATTATCAAGGGCGGTGGGGATAATAAATGGCGGAAGAGTTTATCACGACAGATAAGGGTATTATAATTACTTGCCCCTTAAGTCATCTATCTCGACTCAAAATATAATCTGACAACGGGGGTGATGTCGTAATTCATCGCCTCTTCTTTGCCGGCCCAAGAAAAGTCGGTATGATCATTACTTAATCTTATCTCCCCAGAAAAGTTTTTTGTTGAAAAAATTTGAAAATGGATATCTCGGTCATTTTCCGAAGAATTAAAATCACCAACCTTTTCACTTGGTTCGATAAGCAAATTGGTTTCTTCAAAAGATTCCCTAATTAAACCGGGCAAGACCCCCTCTCCCAGCTCAAGTTTGCCACCGGGAAAGTCCCATTGCCCAGCAAAAAATTTTGAGTCAGGAGACCTCTTCAATAACAAATATTTTTTGTCTTTAATTATTAACGCCTTGGCAACCTCAATCATATTTTTATTTTAATTATTTTAAACTTCGTTCAATTCATTAACAAAAACTCCCCATTCGGTACCATCAGGATAAGAGATAGATCCGACTTCTTTATAACCCTGTTTTA
>JBAZNO010000073.1:0-2911 GCA_041649195.1 Minisyncoccota bacterium
TTGACGCTTCAAATATGTTGAAGCCGGCTTTGGCTCGGGGCGACTTGCGAACAATTGGTGCCACCACGATTAAAGAATATCAAAAATATATTGAAAAGGATCAAGCGCTAACCCGCCGCTTTCAGCCGGTCACGGTTGAAGAGCCAAGTATCGAGGACGCCATTACGATTTTGCGCGGGCTAAAGGATAAATATGAGCTCCACCATGGCGTTCATATTACTGATGACGCCATTATCTCAGCCGTTAATCTTTCGAGCCGTTATATTACTGATCGCTTTTTGCCCGATAAGGCGATTGACCTAATTGACGAAGCCGCTAGCGCCTTGCGTTTACAATTAGAAAATAAGCCGGCGGCTCTTGAAGATGGTGAGCGCAAAATTATGCGTCTTGAGGTAGAAAAGGAGGCTCTTAAAAAAGAAGTGGAGCTCTCCGATAATAAAAGAGCTAAGACTCGAATCAAAGAAATTGACAAAAGTATTAGCGAGCTCAAAGAAAAAATTAGTGAGCTCGAATTAAAGTGGAAAAACGAAAAACAATTAATCGGTGAAATTCGTAATTCTAAAGCCGAACTCGAAAAATTGCGTCTCGAAGCTGGGCATGCTGAGATGAAAGCTGATCTTGCCCGTGCCGCCGAGATTTTGTATGGTCGGATTCCCGAGATTAGTAAAGAACTTAAGGCCAAAGAACTTAAATTAAAAAAATTACAAAGCGCCCGCAAGATCCTGAAGGAGGAGGTGAGTGACGAGGAGATAGCTCGGGTGGTGTCACGCTGGACGGGTATCCCGGTGACGAAAATGCTTGAAGAAGAAACTGATAAATTAATGCGGATTGGTGAAGAATTAAAAAAGCGGGTTCGTGGCCAAGACGAGGCGGTCGCTAAAGTAGCCGAGGCGGTACAACGCTCCCGTGCCGGGGTGGCTGATCCCGATCGACCGATTGGCTCCTTTATGTTTTTGGGTCCGTCGGGGGTGGGTAAAACCGAATTGGCTCGAACGCTGGCCAACTTTCTTTTCAATGATGAAAAGGCGCTTATTCGCGTGGATATGTCGGAGTATATGGAAAAATATTCGGTCTCCAAATTAATCGGCTCGCCGCCCGGCTATGTCGGTTACGAAGAGGGTGGCAATTTAACCGAAATGGTTCGCCACCGACCCTACTCGATTTTACTTTTTGACGAAGTGGAGAAGGCCCATCCCGAAGTCTTTAATGTTCTCTTGCAGGTGCTCGATAATGGCCGACTCACTGATGCCAAGGGGCGAATGGTTAATTTTAAAAACACGATTATTATCTTGACCTCAAATATTGGTAGCCAATTTATTAAAAATTACCAACGCATTGGCTTTTCGAGTGACAGCAACGAGCACAATTATGGCGAGGTTAAAGAAAAAATTCAAGATAGTTTGCGTGATCATTTTCGTCCCGAATTTTTGAATCGTCTCGATGAGATTGTGGTCTTTAATCCGCTCTCGGCCGAGGTTTTACGCGAGATTGTTGATCTCCAATTAATTATCGTCCGAGACCGTTTGGCTAAGAAGGGGATTAAACTCGAAATTTCGGATGAAGTTATGATGTTTTTGGCCAAGGAGGGTTATAGTCCCGAATATGGCGCGCGACCACTCAAGCGTTTGATTCAAAACAAAATTCTTAATCCGGTGGCCCAATTTATTATCGGTCGGCGGGTTGACGGCGGTGGCATCGTTACTGTCTCGCTCAAGAATAACGAACCAGTTGTTGAATTGACTAAAGCGATAAAATCTAAAATTCGTCTGCGCTCTAGGAATGAGTCACCAGCTAAAAACTAGTCCACGCTTGACTTTTTTCTCATTTATCTTATTATTGAAAATGGAATGGAGGGATTGCCTATGACCTTAAACACATAGCGTCGTTTTTCGAACCCACGTCACTCCTTTCGGTTTCTTCAGGTTTCCCCATTATGTGTGGAGAGAAAGACGACGAGTTCGGCGCGTGAAGGGTCTCGTGCCGGACGAGGGAGTCGCCAAACAACGGCCTCCGCAGCAAAAATAATCGGATAGCAGGAAACTTACACCTCTTGCTATCCGGTTTTTTATTTGCCGAAAAAACTTTGGTGCGTAGGGCAGGATTCGAACCTGCGTAGCCCAATGGGCGACTGATTTACAGTCAGTTGCGATTGACCACTCCGCCACCTACGCTCAATAGCTATATAATAGTATAAGAAACAGGGATTTGCAATTTGGGGCGATTTAGGTTATATTTGTGGGGCCCGCTCCGTCATGGCGGGGCAGGCAATATCAATTATGTCACAAGATTTTTTAATCAGATTAACCTGTAAGGAGTGCAAGCGCATTAATTACTGGAGTCGCAAAAACCGCAAGAAGGTTGAACGCAAAATCGACCTCAAGAAATATTGTCGTTGGTGCAAAAAGCACACCCAACACGTAGAGACGAAGAAATAAAAGTGGTACAATCAAGGTACCGCTTTTATTTTGATTAAATTCTTTTATAAAATCATCTGGGCTTTTTTGTTTACCCTTTTGCTAATTCCGTTTGGCAGTTTTGCCGATAGTGCCAGCTCAGCCAATTACCAACTTTTGGAGGCAGGGCTAATCCCTGGCGGTTACGCTATCTCTAATAGTTTTCAATTAAACGGGGCAATCTCGCAAATCAGTATTGGACCAAGTACTGCTAGTAATTTTAAAATTAACGCCGGGATTCTTTATTTTCCGCTTATCACGACGCCGGTTGTTTCGGCGGTGGCGGGTGACGCCCAAGTCTCTCTCTCTTGGACACCGGCCGAGGGAGTCTTGGGTTGGACGGCGGGGAGTTATGTCGTCGGCCAATCGACAACCGCTGGTGGCCCCTACACTCTTACCTCGGTTGGTTTATCAACTAACTCAACTCGAACAAGTTTAATTAATGGCACAGATTATTA
>JBAZNO010000074.1:0-2882 GCA_041649195.1 Minisyncoccota bacterium
ATCGGGACAAAATCTTGGGTCGTATTGGAAATTTTTATAATATCTCTAAGGTCCATTTTCTTCTTCTTGTTTAGGAGCGTTATCTTTAACATCTAAGCTCCATGATAATTCTTTTAATCGACTAGCTGAGAGCCGAGGTAATTCGAGCTTGGCCCCAGCAGTTCGAGGGATTACCGTTTGATTAACAACGGGGCGGTCAGCTTTTTTCCATAAATAAAGTTTTTTGGCAACAAAATACTTGAAAACTGATTCGGCCAGATAAATAAAATCTCGGCCGTTGTGTTTGTAAAAGGTCAGAGCGGCGGCAAAACTGAGACAAGCGGCGATGGGAAAGATGGCAATATAAATGGGCAAATAAACATAAAAGATAAAACTTAAACCAACTCCTCCGGCCATATACAAAAATTGCCGAAAAGTGAATGGGCCAAACACTTTGTCCTCGACCTCAATAAATTGTGGAACTTGAAATTGCACGTTAATTAAATTGGTTCGTGATAAGGGTCGCGCGTTGGCGCTACCTTACTATTATCCGCTGTTTGGGGTGTAACAGCAACTTCTTGTTTGGGGACATTGGTTACGCTGGTCATTTTGACATCAAACATGGCGGGAGCGGAAGGGTTTGGCTTTGGTAATTGACCCACTTGTTCCCCCGGGCTGTTCTCTGCTGGAGTTTTAATCCCCCGCGATAATTCTTCTAATTCTTTTCGGATCTTTGAAAAAATCTGCTGGTTAATATCGTAAGTGATTAAATTGGCAATATCTTCGGGGATGCCAAGCTCGTTGGTTATCCTGGTTTTAAAATCAGAAAGTTTTTCTAGCCCAATAATAGTATAGACGGCCTGATCGGATAATTTGCCTGTTTGATCAACATGTAAATTATATTTTTTGCTAATAGAAATGAGGGCTTTAACACAGGCTGGAGAGGCCAAAAAGTCTTGGAAACTTTCTGGTAATTGGGATAATCTTTCTGAAACCTCTTGTGAATTATGTATTGTCATAATTAAAATTTATAAACTATTAAATTTACGCCCAAGCGGCATGGCCACCGGTCTTCATGTATTCATACTCCTGTTGTCGGCGAATTTCTCCCGGGTTTGAAATATTATGGCATCCGGCCGAATTTCTTAAGGTCTCATTTAAGATGCTTGCATGGATTGCCGGTTTGTGTTTGCCATCTTCGGCCAGCTTATCCTTTCGATTGCTAAGTTTCTTGAGGTGGTGCAGATTGATAGCCAGAGCTGCAATTGGGTTATCGGCGAATATTTTTAGGTCAACTATTTTAAGGTCATCATCGCTCATCCCGTCGATAATCGGTTCCATCTTGTTATACTGAGCGAGCGAGGTTGGATTGGCAGTCATAACTCCAGCGATTTGAGCAGAGAGATTGTCATTATACCTTTTAATTCGCGCTTTTTCATCAGCCTCTTTTTCTTGTTTTTTTGCGTCGGCCCTCTCTGCTGAAGTCTTGCCCAAAATCGAGACGGAGCCAATTCCTGCTTCGGTAGCGATTGCTCCAATTAAATCACTCGAGGCAAGGAGGGGATTTTTCATGGCACTGGTCACCGTTTTTCCTAAATCACTTCGGCCAAAAGCTGTCCCTTCCAATCTTTCTGCCGCCGATCTCACTGATTTGGTCGCATTGGATGTTCTCGAGACAGCCCCCGCGGCTGCTCTACTTACAAAGCCTGGCCTAGTGCTTGTTCCCCCTGTTGCCCAGTGTTGGACCTCCTCTCGTCGAATTCTATCAGCCCAAGCCTGGGCTCTTGGCCCTGTTAATTTCCCTAGACCCTTTACTCCGGCTAAGGTTCCGGCCCCAGCTGCGCCGGTGGCAAACTTGGCTCCGGCTGCCCCAAAAGTTTTAGCCACAAAAATACAACCAATTAAGAGTCCAATGATTAACATGTCCATTAAGACAATAAGCATTGACCCGCCACCAACTCCACCCCAGAAGGAATTGCCATTAGCGCCGGCCAGCGTCCCTACCCCGTTGCCTAGGATGGCAAAAATAAGATAAAGAGGGATTAAAAAGGCTGGGGCAAAAAAGGCTTGATTTATTAATTTTTCAAACCATTGGCTAAGATAATTGTATTTATTATTTGGGACAATGCCAGAGATAAAAGCAATCGGCCCTAACATATAAAGAAAAATCAAATAAATCGTTCGAATCAAAAAGAGAATTGAAGCTGTTAATAGAACAAAGACGGCGGCTAAGATTATAAGAACGTTGCCGAAGGTCTGGATAATTATGCCAAAGAAACTTAAACGATTTATTTGGGGGTCTTCGAGATTGCTTCCCGAAGTGTCAACATAATAACGGGTCAAATCAAGTTTTTCGACTAGACGCCAGCCGATATTATTAATTCTGCCCACCCCTGATTGGTTGCCGTCCATCTTGATATAAAATTCATAGGCAATAATATTAGAGGCGTCAATAATTGTGCGGGCAAAAAATCCACTGAAGTTCACAAAGAGGGCAATAACCACGACATTAACGACCAGCCTTTGTGTGTTCCCGCCAACCCCTTTCATCTCGAAGACGGTACCGAGAGCAATATAAAGTAAAATGAAAATAAAACAGATATTACCGACATCGCGCATTACTCGCCAAGCGGCATCAACCCCTGAATTGTTCAGGAGCCACCCCTTAATGCCAGAAATTGACAGATAAACAGAGAAATCGAAGAGATGTCCGGCTACCCAAAGCAAAGACCCGACAATCCCGGTGATGATTGTCCCAATCCAGGCTAAGAGCTGGAGGATGCAGTTGCCAAAATTAAAACCAAATTTATAAAAACACGCCGCACTTTCTTCGGCTTTGGCTCGTTTTTTATCCTGGATAACTCCTCTTGCGGTTTCTTTAGCAAGATTTTGGTTGTCTTGGA
>JBAZNO010000075.1:0-2859 GCA_041649195.1 Minisyncoccota bacterium
ATGATCACTTAACGCGGGCTGGTTATCGCGAAGACGAGATGATTAAGGTTGGTTTGGTTATCGCCAACACGGCGACCGGCCCCAAAGCGTCGCGGGGTTATGACCGCTTTCGCTCACGACTAATGTTCCCGATTGCTAATCCGGCGGGTAAGGTGGTGGGATTTTCGGGCCGGATTTACGGAGTAGAAACTGAAGCGACCGCCAAATATATTAATTCACCGCAAACCGAACTCTATAATAAATCCAGAATTCTTTATGGTTATGATCGGGCTAAGCAAGCGATCAGGCAAAAAGATGAATGTATTTTTGTGGAGGGGCAAATGGATCTCATTATGTCGCATCAAGCGGGGGCAACCAACACGGTAGCGGTCTCGGGTACCGCGTTGACGGGAGAGCATATTCAATTGGTTAAGCGACTGACTGATAATATTGTTTTAGCCAATGATTATGATTTGGCTGGGCTCAAAGCCTCATTGCGAGCCATCAATTTAATTCGCGGGGAGGAAATTAAGGTGAAGATTGCCAAATTGCCGAGCGGTCAAGATCCAGCCGAAGTTATCAAGGAGAATTCGGGAGGCTGGTCAAAAATAATTGCCGGCGCGAAACATTATATTGATTTTATGATTGACGCTTTGCAACAAGAAGGTAAAGAGGGTCTCGATCTTAATTTGGCCATCAATAATTATGTTCTCCCTTACGTTAAATCTTTGGATAAAAAAATGGAGCAGGCCCACTTTGTCACTAAGCTTGCCAGTTTATTGCGCATTGGCGAAGAGGCGATTTGGGCTGATTTGCAAAAAATAAACGTCGCTTCGCCGGAGGCCCCAAATCCCCTAAGAGCTCCAGCAGAGCCTCCCAAACCTTTGACTGAAATGGGTGATCGAGCCAAATTAATAGAAGAAAAGATTTTGGGCCTATATTTCTTATTAGGTGAGAAGGGAGAAAAAGAGAAACTAGACAAAATTCTGGGAGAGTTGTGGAATGAAGATATTTTTGAGGCTAAGCTTAAAGTGGTTGAAGCCGACAAAGACCGTTTGGCATTAACGGCCGAGCTCTGGTATGATCCAGAGAAAGATCTGCTTGCCGAGTTTGATGAACTAGCGCTCAATTGGCAGGAAGAGAAATTAAAGGCCGACTTGAAGCAAGCTTTCGCCGAGGTGCAAGAGGCCGAGAAGAATAAAAATGAAAAAAAATTAGAAGCCAGTTTAATTAAGTGCCAAGAATTATCAATTGCTATTAATAAATTAAAAAAGTCCCGCTAGACGGGATAAATAATATGGCCAAGAAAAAAGTAAAAGGCTCGAAGAAGAAAGTTAAAAAAACTAAGGCCAAGCCGAAGGTTAAGACCAAAAAGGTTATTAAAAAAAGTTTTAAAAAAGCGGTCAAGAAAAAAGTTGCCAAAAAGGTAATTAAAAAGAAGCCGCTTAAGAAAAAGTCGGCCAAATCGGTTGTGGTGATTAATAAAAAAGAGGCCGTAGCGCTTAAGAAAGGTGGGCAAAGTATCGAGGATAAGACTAATCAAAAAATCGAAGCCTTGGTTATTAAGGGGCGGGGGCGAGGTTTTATTACTTATTCCGAAATTCTCAAAGAATTTCCTAATATCGAAAATGATATTATTTGGCTAGATCAACTTTATACCAAGCTCGAAGAAGCGGGCATTGATATTTTGGAGGAGGGGAATTTGCTTGATTCGGATATCAAAATTGATGAGAAAATAAAAATTGAGCGGGGAGATGTGTCACTTGATTCAGTTCAAATGTATTTGCGCGAAATCGGTAAACATAAGCTCTTAACTGGCAATGAAGAAAAAGAGTTGGCCAAAAAGATTTTAACCGGTGACGATGACGCTAAAAAAGACTTGGCCAAAGCCAACCTTCGCCTCGTTGTTTCGATTGCCAAAAAATATATTGGGCGGAGTCAAGACCTTTCGTTGCTTGACTTGATCCAAGAGGGGAATATCGGCCTCTTTAAAGCGGTAGAGAAATTTGATTGGCGCAAGGGTTATAAATTCTCAACTTATGCCACTTGGTGGATTCGCCAGGCCGTTACCCGCGCGCTCGCCGACCAGTCGCGAACAATCCGTATCCCAGTGCACATGGTGGAGACCATTGCCAAATATAAACAGGTTTATCGCCGGCTCTCGCAAGACTTAGGTCGTGACCCGCTCCCGCAAGAAATTGCCACCGAAATGGGGGTAGAGGTGGAGAAAATTCACACCATCGAAAAAATTGATCAAAGTACCGCGAGCCTCGATAAACCAACCGACGATGACGACGAGAAGTCAACCTTGGGTGAATTTATTGCCGACGAAAAAATTGCTTCGCCTGATCAAGATTCGTCCCGAAGGATACTGAGGGACCAAATTGATGAAATCATGAGCGACCTCACGATTAAGGAACAGCGAATCCTCGAGATGCGACATGGTCTTAAAGATGGGGTAATGCGTACTCTCGAAGAGGTGGGCAAGGAATTTGGGGTCACTCGCGAACGCATTCGCCAAATCGAAGCCAAAGCGCACGAAAAAATCCGCCAGCACGAAAAGGCGAAAAAATTGATGGGTTATTAATCGCTCGGTTGCTCCCGCTTAAAAACCTCGCCTTAAAATTTTCCAGCGAAAATTTTTTGCTCCTCTCGAACGATTTGCTCCTCGTTACACTCGGAGACCATACCAAATCGTTCTGCGAGAGGCTTTTTAAGCGGGACGGCTCGCTTAACTGCAAGCTCTCGCGAGAAAATGGTTAGTTTTAATTAAGCGAGGACTTGTTCAGTTAAACAACCTCGCGGAGCACCGGCCAGCATGGTTTTCGCCGTTTATATTGTTGCGTATAGCAACTACGGCGAAATGGCCGAGGCAGAGCG
>JBAZNO010000076.1:0-2819 GCA_041649195.1 Minisyncoccota bacterium
CCAAATTAGCTCCGCCATATTCAAATTGGATAAAATCGATAAAATCGGAATGTAAATAATTTTTGAAACCGGCCAGGACATTTAACTCATGACCCTCGACATCAATTTTAAGCAAATTGATTTTTTTGATTCCTTTTTCTTCAACATAATGAGCGCCAGTGGATAGGGAAATTTTTTCTTCAACATTTAAAGTAATCCCATAGAGATTGAGATCTCTTTGATAAAGCGAAGCCAAACTGCTGGCCTCACGATTTTTATAAATCGGGGCCTCGGCTTCTTTATCGGAAAGGCCAAAACCGTTTAAAAGGATTTCGGGGGAAGCAGAAAATTTTTGGCTCAGAGTTTCTTGGCATTTTTTTTGGGGCTCGAACAGATGGATTTTGTCCCCCTTTCTTTTCCTTGATTTAATAAATAATTCAGCATATCCGCCCAAATTGGCTCCGACATCAAAAACCGTCATTGGCTCTGAATAGTAATGGGCTAATTGTTCAAGAAAATTTTTCTCACCGTTTGTTTCGAAGTCGTTGTTGTTAGTATTATCTAACCAATAAATTAATCGAAGAAGCCGATTAATAAATTTTTCTCGCCACCAATTATTTTTCCTAATTTCCAGATTTTTCACTGGCCCCACTATAAACTAAAAAGGGGGGTCTTTCAAACAAAAGATGCCCGGCCCCAGGGGGTCGAGCATCGCGAGAAAACTGATTCTAATCACTGGATCGCAAGATCGAAGGGGGCAGGCTCATCCCCATCGAATGTTCGTACGCCAGGGCTACTTCACTTGTCGGCCAGGGAATGTTGAGCTTTCCCCGCACTTCCGATTCGATTTGGCCACGCCATTCGACAATCTCTCCGGGCGAGAGGTGTTCGGTGAAGATGTTTGCTGCATATCCACCGTTGGGGTCTCCCTTGTAAAAGGCCGGTTGCTCCAACCAATCGACTTCTCGGCTATAGAGCCGATCTCCACCTTGACAGGTATAAACCCAAACTCCCTTTCTTGTTGTGTCGGGGGTAGCGTCGTCGTAATAGGGAGTTCCCGGGTATACCGTTATCATGGAAACGTCGAAGTCGTCTGGTTTGACTTCGAGCAACCAATCAAGCGTGGCCCGGGCCGTTTCTGGTGACTCGCCGGGGTGGCCGAGGGACGTCAAGGCTTTGATCTTGAGCCCGGCCTGTTTGGCAATTCTTACACAACGAACGTTCTCATTGACGCTTGCGCGTTTGTTCATGTTGCGAAGGATTTTGTCTGAACCAGATTCGAATCCAACCAGGGCCCACCTAAACCCCGCTTCGTACATGAGCTCCGCTTGCTCTTTGGTGAAAAGCTGCGACTTAACGAACCCTCGCAAACGGAATTCCACGCCAAGGCTCTCTTGCAGGCGGATTGTCTCCCTGAGCAAGTCAGGGAATCGGGGGTTCACGTTCAGCTCATCGTCGAAGAACATAAATCCCTCGAGGCCATAATCTTGATGCAGACTTTTCAGTTCGCCCGTAATACTTCCTACTGAACGACTACGCATTCGCCGAAGACAGGGCGAACGTCTTCCTCCGCAAAAACTGCAGCCGAACGGACAGCCTAATTGCGAGACGATGCTTGTGGCCTGTTTGCCGTCGATTTCGTAATGGTAACTGCGGACATCGACGAACCTTCTGTCTGGCAAAACAAGGTCAAGATCCTCGTTGGTCAGAAAGAGAGAACTATGAGCGTCATCGGCATCAATCAGTTTTGGCGGAGAAGGGCGAAGCGCTTCTAGGATTGCCTTCTCTCCATCGCCGGCCACTAAGACGTCAACAAGTTTCTCTAGTTGCTGTAAAGCAGCAATTGCCCGTCCTGGTTTGCCTTTCCTTTGTTCTTGCCGAGCCGAGGCGTTAACCAGGGTCACATGGGTTCCGCCCAGAATGATTCTGGCCGTGGACCCTCCTTGACGAATGGTTGTCACAATCCGAGCGATAGCTGGCATCTGTGGCGTTGTCGCCGTAAGGCCAATGGCTAGCGGTCGTTCTCTTTGCAGATAGTCTTTGACCACTTGTTCGTAATCGGCGATACCAGAGAGATCTAGTACGTCAACGGCGAACGATTGTTTAAGAACGGCCGCCAATTTCAGGACTCCTAAGCTCATAAATACTCGTCCGGCGAGCAAAAAGAGCGAAGGCGGTATGATTAAACATACCCTCGATTTCTTTTCGAGTGTTTTCACTGTATCCTCCTTCTGCCCTTAGACAGAGTCAAGTTAATGAATGGTAAACAACAATACTTCCGTTCAAAAAATACGCTAAACGGGGCTATTTGTCAAAAGGGCTAATATTTTTTTGGTTACGTTTTTAAGTCCGAGAAATTTAATTAATCTAATTAATCGTGGGTAACGGGTAAAACGTCGTTGCTTGGCCGGTGACATCCGGGTGATCAAAGACTGGGCCTCTTTCTCAATTTGGTTTTCGGCAAAGTGTCCAGAAAGACCGACCAGATTTCTTAAGATATTAAAATAAGTAATAGGAGAATTTGTTCCTCGCTCCACAATTTTTTGGTATACGTCGATTGCCTCGGTATATTTTTTTTGCTTAAACAGCGAAATGGCGAGGGTAAATAAGTTTTCTACCCGGTCATCATCAATGGCCAAAGACTCTTCTTTAGCAAAGAAAAGGGCAGGGTCATTTTGGTATAAATTTTTTAACTCGACATCTAAATTGTCCTTTCCCGTTGTTCTCTGAAAAATGTCGTAGTTGATAGTGGCTAATTTTGTTTTGTTCGAAAAGGCCGGGAAAATATTTTCCATGATCAAATAAATATTTTTAGAAAAATCACCGGCCTCGTAGACTCG
>JBAZNO010000077.1:0-2817 GCA_041649195.1 Minisyncoccota bacterium
CAAAGGCACCGCGGACAATGATTGGTATAGCCGTTGCCAACCACCTTTTCTCCACAATGTTCACAAACGAAATCTTCAATTTGACGTTTAAAATTCTGGGACATGGTGCGAGTAGGGGGAATCGAACCCCCGTCTCAACCTTGGGAAGGTCGCATTCTACCACTAAACCATACTCGCGTTTCTCTATTTTGCCCTAAATTTAGAAAATTTGCCACCAGGGCTTGGTCGCTGTCGCGGTGGTGGTTGAAGCCGGTTTTTCTTTATCAACTAAATTAATTACCTGCTCGCCAGGCTTAACCATGGGGAAATTATTACGAATTTCCTCCTCCACCCCGCGAGGCGTTTTCAGTCGTTCAATTTTATCGCGCAAAACAGACTCTCTTTCGGTTAATTTTTCAATCCGGCGAGTTGAGGCATGGAGATTATTTAGGGCCGCCTGATTTTTTTGATATAAACTCCAGGTCGCCCGGGCAAAAACCAAACAGATAATAACTAGGCCAAGCAAAATCAAGTGCTCGATCCATCTTTTTTTTCTTTCACTTTTCCCTTGCGTCATAGTCTTTTTGCTAATATAATGCTAAGTAAATTATATTATGTTTTACGGTAAGAAACAAAGAAAGTACCTTCAGGTAATTTCGGCCGTGGTAGGGGTAGTGGTTATCCTCGGGATGCTCTTGCTCTATTTGCCAGCCTTTTGGGGCTTTTAAAAACCTCTAGCCTAACCAGATTTCATCATTTTAAGAAAAACCTCGTGGGGCACATTGACGGTACCGTGAGCCTGCATTTTCTTTTTACCTTTTTTCTGTTTTTCGCGTAATTTCATTTTGCGCGTAATATCGCCACCATAGAGATAACCGGTCACATCTTTTTTGAGGGCCGAAATAGAGCGCGAAGCGATAATCCGTCCCATCCCTTCTACCTGAATTTTAATAATAATCATTTGGCGCGGTAAAAATTCTTTTAACTTATCGGCCATGTCTTCAGCTTCTCGCTCGGCTCGTCGACGCGGTACGATTCGTGAAAAAGCGGCCATTATTTCTTCATTTAAGAGAACGTCTAACCGAACGACGTCCGCTTCTTTTTTCTCGCCAATTTCATAGGAAAGTGAAGCAAAACCAGAAGAAACGCTTTTTACCTCGTCAAAAAAATTGCGCATCAATTCCCGTAAAGGCATGTCGATATCAAAGGCAATACGATCATCGCCAAAATTTTGGGTCTCGACAACGGTCGCCTCATGCTCATAGAGAAGGGTGATAATCGGCCCCATATAATTTTGCGGAGTCATAATTTTAACTTTAACCCAAGGTTCTTTAATTATTTTTTCTTTAGTTTCGCGCGGAAAAAGATGGGGCGAATAAGCAATCTCTGATTGGCCCGTCTTTTTGTCAATCACTTCATAGCTAATTGTTGGCGTCGTGACAATCAATTCTAAATTAAATTCGCGTCGTAGACGCTCAGTAATAATTTCGAGATGAAGCATGCCTAAAAAGCCACAGCGAAAACCACGACCGAGCGCCCCTGAATATTCTTCTTCGAAAGATAACGCTGCATCTTGAAGATTTAAGCGCTCAAGCGATTGTTTAAGCAGAGCAAAATCATCTTGGCTCTCGGGATAAACTGAGGCCCACACTACTGGACGAGGCAACATATAACCGGCAATCGCGGGCAGAGAATGGATATGTTTGGTAATTGTCTCACCCACGCGAGCTTGCCCCCGTTCTTTGATGCCGGTAACAATGTAGCCAATTTCACCAGCCGATAATTTATTGGTCGATT
The DNA here is from genome assembly GCA_041649195.1 of Minisyncoccota bacterium. Lineage (GTDB taxonomy): Bacteria > Patescibacteriota > Minisyncoccia > Phycocordibacterales > XYD1-FULL-46-19 > CAIPHT01. The sequence goes on from JBAZNO010000077.1 coordinate 1,777, forward strand.
CTTTGAGTGGACAAAAAACACCAACTTCTTGCGCAATAAATTTCTCTCCCGCCGCGCTAAAAATCAATTGATCACCCTTTTTAATTGCCCCATCTAACACGCGCACATAAACAATAATCCCCTTATGGGTTGAGTATTCAAAATCAAAAACCAGCGAGCGCAAGCTGTCGGTATTTGGGTATTCGGAGATTGGCGATGGAACTTTTTTGATAATCTCCGCCAAAAGTTTCTCGGCCCCCTCACCAGTCTTACCCGAAACGGTTAAAATTTCGTCAGCGGAACAATTTAGAAGTTTCATCAATTCTAAACGCGACTCCTCCACTCGCGCCATCGGTAGGTCAATTTTATTTAAAACTGGGATAATAATAAGGCCAAGTTCGCGCGCCATCGCTAGCACGGTAAAAGTTTGCGCTTGCACCCCTTGGGTCGCGTCAACCAACAGGACCACCCCCTCCACCGCTTTAAGCGCCCGCGAAACCTCATAGGAAAAATCAATATGCCCCGGAGTATCAATCAGATTCATTTCGTAGCCTTGCCAATTCATCCGAACGGGTTGCATCTTGATGGTAATACCTCGCTCACGCTCAAGCTCCATCATATCCAAATACTGCTCCTTCATTTGGCGCTTAGCCACGGTACCAGTGATCTCCAAAAGCCGGTCAGCCAAAGTCGACTTGCCGTGATCAATGTGAGCAATAATACTAAAATTTCGGATATGTTTTAGATCCATAACCCTCCTATCCTACCGTAAAAATGATGATTTGGCCACTTATAGCTCTGATTGTTCGGGAACTAAAGTTTCGCCCTGCCAGAATTTGTGTCGTACTGCATACCAAAGATCTTTTAACTCTTGGCTTCTTAATAACCAGAGCAAAATAAAGTTAACCACCAACCCCCCCAGACCAGCAAGCAAGCCTTGGGCAAAAATTCCCGCCAAGGTTTTTAGCGACAAAAGAGGGCCGAGAAAATTGAGTAGATAATAGGCGGTAACTCCACCGGCAATCGCCGACCAAAAAGATTGGTTAAAGGTCTTAAGGATTG
>JBAZNO010000078.1:0-2811 GCA_041649195.1 Minisyncoccota bacterium
AAAAGAAACAAGCTTTTGGGGCCCTTTTTACTTGCGAACTTCGAAGCCCGTTTGCCCTTCTAGGGCCTTAATTACGGCCTCCATTTGGGCATTGGCCTCATCATCTGACAGGGTTTTGACATAGGATTGAAAGACAAGACGAAAAGCGAGCGACTTTCTCCCCTCCTTCGCAAATTCGTCGAACAATACCGGGCCTTCCACGCATAATTCGCCCGCCGAATCTTTAATTATTTTGGCTACCTCCCCAGTTTCAGTATTTTCAGGGACCCACACCGCCACATCGCGAATAATACGAGGGTATGGTGAGACAATTTTGTAACTAGCATTTTTATTTACCAAATCTTGTAATTTGACCCTTTCAATTCCGCCCATTTTTTTAACGAGCTCATCAAAACTTACTTCTTGCACAGACAAAGTTTCATCCCCGACACTATTTGGTTTTGCCTCAAGTTTCGCTAAAATATTTTCTAATTCCTCTTTTGCATTCTTACCCTTAATCTTTTTACGATAACCAATCCCTAAACCGAGCCTTGTTTCTTCATTACCACCAACAAAAACTTTTCCCATTTCAAAAACTTTCACCGCCTCATCATCAAACAAAACATACGGCAAATTAACCTTAATTTTTTCGGTCAACCAATCGGTTAAATTAGTACGCAAGAATTTTTTATCACTGGCCAAAGGGTTAGCCAATTCGACCTCGCCCTTATCGGTAAAAGAGTAACCATAGACCTCGGTAAAACCTTCGGCTTTCAAAATCACCCTAATTTTGTTCGCAATTTCAAAACGTCGTTCAGCCACACTTAGAGGCCTCGCCTCTAAGTTGCTTGGCACCTTGCCAGTGATTTTTTCATAGCCATAAATTCGCCCCACCTCCTCCACATAATTTTCTTTAGCTTGGAGATCTAATCGCTCAACGGGCGGGGCTACCATCAAGGACTTTCCTTGAATTGCCCCCAAAGGAGAGTCCTTGGGGGTAACTTTAATCCCTAAACTTTCTAAAATTTTAATAGACTCTTCGGGTACAATTTCGACTCCTAATCTTTCGGCAAATTCCTTAACCTCAAATTCAATCGGTGCCGGAATATTTTTTTGCGGATAGACATCAATTTTCTCTCCAATTTTTGTTTCAGTTGTGCTAGCCAAGTCTAAAACCATTGCGGTAAAAATATCCATGGCGTAATCATCCACTTCGGTCGAAATTTCGTTTTCCCAACGCTTAGAACCATCAGTCCTAATCCCCGTTTTAAAACTGGCTTTGCGCGTGTGAGTTGGGTGAAAATTGGCGGCTTCAAGAATTATATTTTTGGTTTTTTCGTCAATCTCAGTTCTCTTCCCGCCTTTAATACCAGCGATGGCAATTGGTCCGTCATTATCAGCAATAACCAGAATTGAGGAGTCGAGATCGACAACTCTCCCGTCAAGCGTTTCCATTTGTTCTCCCGCTCGAGCATTTCTCACTTCGATATCTCCGTTAACTTTATCTGCATCAAAGGCGTGCAAAGGCTGGCCGACGTCGAGCATAATGTAATTGGAGATATCAACAACGTTATTGATGGCTCGTTGACCGAGATTTTCTAAACTAGTTTTCAGCCATTCGGGAGACTCTTTAATCTCAATATTTTCCACCACCCGACCAATATATCGTCGGCAAAGGTTTGGATCTTCAATTTTAATTTTGAGATCTCGGACCGTTGCCAAGGGTAACCCTTGGACCGCTTTTAAAGGGTTACCCTTGGCAACGGGGACTTTAATTTTTAGATTAAATAGAGCGGCAACTTCTTTCGCAATTCCGTAATGGCACAAACAATCATGAGCTCTATCTGGCAGGACTTTAATATCCAGGAGCCAGTCTCCGTTTTCTTCTTTAACATCTTCCACCTCAAAAGAATGAAAAATTATTTTGTCAGCAAGATCACTTGCTTTCGGCAATTTGACGTCAAAATATCTTTGTAACCAATTATAGGAAACTAGCATAATTAAAATTGTTGAATAAATCTTAGATCGCCACCATAAAAATTCCGAATATCATCAATCCCCCATTTAACCATCGCTAAGCGCTCTGGCCCCATACCAAAAGCAAAACCCTGCCACTCGTTAGGATCTAAGCCGACCGATTCAAAAACATGAGGATGAACCAAGCCCGCCCCCATAATCTCCAGCCAACCACTTGAGCCACAGACTGAACATTTAGGACTTGTCTCCCCGTTAATATCCGAGGCATTAAAACATTTAGGACAAAGCATATCCACTTCAAAACCCGGCTCAACAAATGGAAAAAATGATGGGCGTAAACGAATTTGCACATCTTTGCCAAAAATCTTTTGCAAAAAATGCTCGAGGCTCCCCTTCATATCCGCCACACTAACTTTTTTATCTACCATCAAGCCCTCAATTTGAAAAAACTGTGCTTCATGGCGAGCGTCAGTCGCTTCGTAACGAAAAACTTTACCGGGAACAATAATGCGAAAAGGTGGCTTATTATTTTCTAAATACCTAACTTGAACGGGAGAGGTGTGGGTGCGGAGAAGTTTTTTTAATCGTTCTTCCCCCGCCTCCGCATTTTGCTTCGGCGAGGCAAGCCAAAAAGTGTCCCACATGTCGCGCGCCGGGTGATCAGCGGGCACATTCAAAGCGTCAAAATTATGGTACTCGTCCTCAATCTCCGGCCCTTCGGCCACCTCAAAACCCAAGTCGCGAAAAGCGTCGACTACTTCGTTAATTATTTGGGTTAGAGGGTGAATATGCCCTTTTAGCTCGCGTTCAGCCATAAAGAGATTATAACGAAAAAAGAGGCAAAAACAAATTGCC
>JBAZNO010000079.1:0-2728 GCA_041649195.1 Minisyncoccota bacterium
TTGATTGACGAGGCCAACAAAAAACTTGAAGAGCTAGCCAAGAAAAAAGAAACCGAGATTATGTCATAATCGTCGACTCAGCCAGACAATTTTTAAAAAAGTCCTCGGTTCTCCTCAATCTACGATTTCGGCCAGACATTTTTTAAAAACAGCTGGCAGACTCGACAGCTTTAAACTTAAATAAAATCATGACCATCATCCTTTTTGTCGTCGTTCTGGCTATTTTAATTCTCACTCATGAGTTTGGGCATTTTGTGACGGCCAAACTTTTTGGTGTTCGGGTTGACGAATTTGGCCTTGGTTTACCACCTCGCGTTTGGGGGATTAAAAAGGGGGAAACGATTTACTCAATTAATGCCTTACCGCTTGGCGGATTTGTCAAAATTTTTGGTGAAGATCCTAATGAAGAAAATACCACTGGTCCTGATAGTGCTCGATCATTTGTTCATCGACCCAAATGGGCGCAAGCAATTATCCTGGCCGCTGGAGTAACGCTTAATTTGGTTTTGGCTTGGATCTTGATTTCGATTAATTTGGGCGTGGGGATGCCGGCGGGGCTTGATGGTTTACCGCAAGGTCTTAAGGTTAGGAATGAGTCGCTTACCGTTGTTAATGTTCTCAAAGATTCGCCGGCCGCTAAAGCGGGGCTCAAAGTGGGAGATCAATTAATTTCTCTTTCGGCCGGTCAAGAAAAAATTGATCAGTTGTCGGTTGAAGCCGTTCATGATTTTACTAAAAAATTTCCCAATCAAGCGGTTGAGGTTGAATATGAAAGAAAAGATCTAAAAAATACTATTTCGGTTATTCCAAAAATTGGGGTGACAGGAGATGGGGCCGCCATTGGCATTGCCACGCAAAAAATTGGGATTATTTCGGCCTCGTGGTGGCAAGCACCATTTTATGGATTATTTTTCACTTACCATTTAATTGTTAATACTTTTTTGGCTTTCAGTGATTTTTTCAGTAATATTTTTACCACAGGCAAGGAGGCGCTTGGCGCCATTGCCGGACCAATCGGGATTTATAGTTTGATTGATAGCGCTAGTCAACTCGGCTTTGTTTATCTCTTAAACTTTATTGCTCTTATCTCAGTTAACTTGGCGATCCTTAACCTCCTGCCCTTCCCGGCTCTTGACGGCGGGCGCATTCTCTTTGTCATTATCGAAGCAATCATTCGCCGGCCCATCAAACCAATCATTGCCAATACCCTAAACGGTATTGGCTTTGCCTTGCTCATTCTCCTCATGGTGGTCATCGCCGTGAGTGATATTTTTAAATTGCTTTAAATCTGAGCATTGATTTTTCTTTCCCAATGCGATAGGTTAATTGAGGAAATTTGCCGAACAGACTAGTTCGAGAGCGATAGTCGCTCTCGGTAACCAGATAAGGAGGAAGGCTAAATGCCTAAGAAAAAATTGCCGGTGGACCCCAAGTCTTTGGCTGTCCTGCTTATCGATATGCAGGAATCCTTTGTTAAAAGGTTGAGAAAAAGGGACATTGCGGTAATTATCCCCAACCAGAAAAGAGTTCTTCGTTGGTGTGCCACTTTTGACTTGCCCCTTGTTGTTTTGGTTTACGATGATTTTGGTCTTGAAAAAGATATTATTCCCGAGCTTCGATCTGAAGCAGACAAAGTTCCTCGTTGTCTGACGGTGAAAAAGCGCTGGGATAATGGTTTTTTTCAGACTGGGCTTGAGGCACATCTGCGTAGTATTGGAGCCAGGCATCTCTTAATTACCGGGGTGAATGCCACCGGCTGCGTTCTAAAAACCGCCGGGGCAGCGATTGGGCTTGGTTTTAGCCTCGTCGTGGCCGAGAATCTTGTGGCTGATGCGACAAGGACTTGCTTCCGTGGCTGTAATAAGAGTCTTGACTGGTATCGGCCAAATGCTGTTTTTCGCAAAGAGGCTGGCCGCTTGAGGCCAGTTCTCAACCTGTCTTATCCTCGGCAGGAGAAGTTTGTTCTATAGCGCCCGCCAAGTGGAGACTTGGCGGGCGTGAACTTTTTACTTTTTGACCTGCCTGGTCTTTTGCGATAAGATAGGGGCATGCGACAATCTCAACTTTTTACCAAGACTCGCCGGGAGGACCCCAAGGATGAAGTGTCCCAAAACGCCAAATTGCTCATTCGTGGAGGTTTTATTAATAAAGAATTAGCGGGAGTTTATTCTTATTTGCCACTCGGTCTTCGTGTTTTAAATAAAATTTCTAATATCATTCGCGAAGAAATGAATGCCCTTGGTGCGGTGGAGCTAGAGATGACCGCTTTGCAAAATCCCGAGCTTTACGAAAAAACAGGACGCTGGGATGATGCGATCGTTGATAATTGGTTTAAAACGGATTTAAAATCTGGCAGTCGGCTTGGTCTTGGTTTTACGCATGAAGAGATGATTACCAATTTGATGAAAGACCATCTCAGCTCCTACAAAGATTTACCGGTTTATGCTTATCAAATTCAAACTAAATTTCGCAACGAAGAGCGAGCCAAGAGTGGGTTAATGCGCGGGCGCGAATTTTTGATGAAGGATCTCTATTCGTTTAATGATAGCGAAGCCAGTTTGAATGATTTTTATGATCAGGCCAAGGGCGCTTATGAGAGAATCTATGAGCGAGTTGGTTTAGGTGATATTACTTATATTACTTTTGCTTCGGGTGGGACTTTTAGTAAATTTAGTCACGAATTTCAAACTTTATCTGAAGCCGGCGAAGACACAATTTATGTTTGTGA
>JBAZNO010000080.1:0-2720 GCA_041649195.1 Minisyncoccota bacterium
GACGCAAATATCTTTGTATTTTTGGGCCAATAAATTTGTTAATTCATATTGCACAACGTTGGTATCCTGGTATTCGTCAACATGAATATATTTAAAGCGGTCTTGGAAATCGGCCAAAATATCGGGATTTTTCTTAAATAATTCGACGGTTTTGAGCAAAAGATCGTCAAAATCGAGCGCTTTATTGGTTTTTAAGATCTCTTCATATTTTTGCCAAATCTGGCTGACAATTTTGCCAATGAATTCTTTTTCGCTAGTAGCGCGAAATTCATTAAGATTAATATTGTCTCCTTTTTGGCGAGAAATAATATTTAAAATTTTGCGGGGCTCAAATCTTTTTTCATCAATTGATAAGGCGCGCATCGCCTCTTTAATTTTGGCGACCGAATCATCGCGATCAAGGATGGTGAAGTGGTGAGGCAAACCAATTCGCTCGCCCCGATGACGTAAAACATAAACGCCGAAGGAATGAAAGGTGGTGAGCATGGGCACCGAAGAGCCAAAACCCCCGCGCTCGCTCCGCTCGCGCGGGCCAGCGCCGACTTCGCCAGAGGCTTCGTCGTGCCGAAGAAGTAATTTCTCTACTCTCTCGCGCATTTCTCTCGCCGCCTTATTAGTAAAAGTAATGGCCAAAATATTCTCCGGCTTAATCCCCGTCTCAATCAAATGCAAAATGCGATAAGCAATCGTGCGTGTTTTACCCGCGCCCGCACCCGCAATCACCAATAGCGGTCCTGTTTGATGCAAAACCGCCTCCTTTTGTGGTGGATTTAATTGATCGAGATAATTCATGACAACCCATAGAATAACAAAATTATTTTAATTGAGCTATTGCGCGGTATTTACAAAAGTCTTATTCTGTGATTATGTGTAAGAGGAAGGGAGGGGCAAAACATGAAACAGATGACAACACCCGATGCAATTGCGGTTAGGACCCAGGAGTTTGGAGAGATCGGCGGGGCTACCTTGTTTCGCCTTAGCCTCAGCTCTCGCAAGCTTGTTTTTCTGGGCGCAACACGAGGTTCGATGATCTTCCATTTTCCCGTTTTGGAAGACGGTCAGGTATCAAGACATAGTGGTGCCCAAGAAATCTGGCCCGATCGCCTAATTGACGTCCTTAATCCCGAGGACCTGGGAATGGGGAGTGAGATTCGTTGGACTGAAGAAAGACTCCAAAATTGACCCGCCCGTGGCGCAATGAACTCGAATCGTTGTGTGCGCGAGGCGGGTTTGTTGTTTATGACGAAAAATAAGATATAATTAACCCTATAGAGTAATGATGCTTAAGCATCATAAAAATTATTAAATAATTTTTTACTCATTAGGGTAAATATGAATAATCTTGAACAAGAAATTGCGGAATTACAAAAAATGATCACGGCCAAGCGTGATGAGTTAGAGAAGCAGGGTGGGATTGTCGAGGAGAAGGAATTGGTTAGGCAATCGGTTAAAGAAATGTTTTTGGATAAGACGGTGCCGGCTACCTCTACGCCGGCAACGACTCAAGCTGATGCTGGTCAAACTCAAACTGTTCCCTCAACTGGGGCAACGCAGACTGTCCCTCCGAACGGGAGTTATCTCGATTATCTTGACCCGCAAACTGCTGACACCATCAACAAATTGATTGGTGAGATCCAGACCAAGGGCATCGCGCCGGTAATTGACGAGGCGGCCGGGCAGGAACCGTTTGTGATTGACGCTTTTCATGACGCGCTAGTGGACAAGCTTTATGATGAGCTCAAAGAGCGCGGTTTGGTTAACCCTGTTTAGTATAGCGAAAACTTAACAGGGTAAATAAATTAACAAATGATCCCGAGTTTAAATTTAATACTCTTAATTATTGCGGTTTTAGCCGTGGTGTTTGTTTTGGTTATTTGGTATGCCCGTCGCCATCGCGAGTGGAAGAGTTTGAATCTCAAAATCCTCTCTATTAAGATCCCCCGAGCCGTCAGTGAAGAGAAAGTGGATTTTTTAAAGGAGATTAATTTAACTGAACAGCTTTTTAATACTCTCTCCTCCATTAAACAGCCCTTTGTTTTTGAACTTTCGGTCAAAAATGTGGGCGAGGAAATTGGTTTTTTTCTCTCGGTCCCTCGTTCGGTCACCGATTTCGCCAAACGAGAGATCCAGGGTTTATTTTTAGATGCCACAGTTGCGGAGGAGCCCGACTATACTATCTTTCAACCACAAGGCACGGCGGTGGCTGGCTATTTAGCTCTCGATAAGGACTATTTTTTGCCAATCGGCACTTACACTGAAGCCCAAGTCGATATTTTTGCCCCGATCTTGAGCACCTTGTCCCGGGTTAATGAAAAGGATGAAGGGGTGTCGGTTCAATTAGTGGTTCGGCCGGCGCCCGAAAAAACTAAAAAGACTTTGGTTTGGGCGGTCGAGAAGCTTAAACGAGGAACAAAGTTCTCTGAAGTCTCAAGCATTGATCGAATAACCTTAAAAGATTTTGAGCGCGAGTGGACGGGTAAACCAAAACCGAAGGAAGGTGAGGCTAATTTGCCCCCCAAAATTGACGAAGAAATGATCAAGGCCGTTGGGTTAAAATTGGCCAAGCCACTTTTTGAGGTTAATGTCCGCCTTGTCACTTCGGCTACTGATCCTAATCGGGCTGAGGATATGTTTGTGGCTCTCTCAAGCGCTTTTGCTAAATTCTCTTCGCCCATCCGCAATGGTTTTAAAATTATTAAGCCGAGTAAAATTAGTTCAAT
>JBAZNO010000081.1:0-2685 GCA_041649195.1 Minisyncoccota bacterium
CTTGGGCAGTTATTGGGTAACAAAAATGGTTACCGGTCTCAAGGGAGAGGGTAAAAGTTTTTCTTCGCCTCACGATGCCATTTTGGCCTACGATTTTGGCGAAGTGGATTTGCGCGCGCCGATTAAAGTGATGGCCACGCGAAAAGAACGTTACGCCGAATTTGATGGTCAAATTTTTGAGACCTCGGTTGGTCGTTTACTCTTCAATAATAATCTGCCCTCTAATTATCCCTTCATTAATAAAGAGGTTAACGTTAAGATGATGGCCAAATTAGTGGAGAATGTCATTGCTCGTTATGGCGTGGAGGAGTCGGCCGTAATTCTTAATAAAATAAAAAATCTGGGCTTCAAATATGCAACGGTCTCGGGTGTCACTTGGGGGATGGACGATGTTCAGGTCCCAACCGAGAAGAGTGGAATTATTGCCGAAGCAAAAGTTGAAGTCGAAAAAATTGAAAATAATTATAACGATGGATTGCTCTCGACGAACGAACGTTATCGCCTCGTTATCGAAACTTGGAATAACGCTAAAAATAAAGTTGAGAAGGTGGTGCCGAGCTCGTTGCCTAAGGGTGGCTCCGTTTCTTACATGATTGACTCGGGCGCGCGCGGTTCGATTAGCCAGATCGTGCAGATGGCCGGTATGACGGGTTTGATCGTTAACACGGCTGGTCGCCTCGTCGACTTCCCAATTATCCCGTGCTATAAGGAGGGTCTGTCACCGCTCGAATACTTTATTACCACTCACGGCTCACGTAAGACCTTGGCCGACACCGCTCTTAACACCGCTAAGGCTGGTTACTTAACGCGTAAATTAGTTGACGTGTCACAAGATATTATTATTTCTGAAGAGGATTGTGGCGATCGTGACGGGCGCTTAATTACCAAGGACCTAATGGCCTCGCTTGATTCGGGTATTGGCAATTTGATTAAGGGGCGAGTTTTGGCCAAAGATTTGGTTAAGGCTGATGGTTCGGTTTTGTTTAAGCGAGGTCAACTCTTGTCGAAGGCAGATGCTGCGACGGTTGAGGCGGAGGGAATTACCGAAGCCGCTGTTCGCTCGCCGCTGGCTTGTAAAGCGCTCAAAGGTTTATGTCAAAAATGTTATGGTCTTGATCTTGGTCGCAATAATTTAGTGGAGATTGGTCAGCCGGTGGGAATTGTCGCCGCCCAGGCGATCGGCGAGCCGGGTACTCAGCTCACCATGCGTACCAAGCACTCGGGGGGTATCGGTACTGGCGGTGTTGACATCGTTGGCGGTTTGCCTCGCGTCGAAGAAATTTTTGAACGCCGTACGCCCAAAAATCCCGCCCTCGTTTCGCCCGTTGATGGTCAAGTAACTGAAATTCGTAATGCCGGTAAAGAATATATTATCAACGTGTTGGTTGAGCCGGAGCATCGCAAAAAATCGGGCGATAGCAGTTTAGAATTTACTGTCCCGTTTATCCGCACGATCTTAGTTAAGAAAGGGGCGAATATCAAAAAGGGTGACTTGCTCACTGATGGTCCGGTTGAATTGCCCTTACTCTTTAAATTGGCCGGCAAGGATGCAACCGAAAATTACATCATCAAAGAAATTAATGCTATCTACGAATTGCAGGGGGTTAATATTGTTGCCCGTAAACATATCGAATTAATTGTTCGCCAAATGTTCTCACGTCGTCGTATCAAGGATCCGGGTGATACCAAATTTACCACTGGCGAAATCGTTGAACTCTTTGAATTGTCTGAAGAGAATGAATTAATTAAATCAAATGGCCAGCAAGAAGCCACCGCTGAAATTACTTTACTCGGTATCTCTGAGGTCGCCTTATCAACCTCAAGTTTCTTGTCAGCGGTCTCCTTTCAACACACGACCAAGGTCTTAATTGATACCGCCATCAAGGGTAGCGTTGACCACCTCAAGGGCTTGAAAGAAAATGTGATCATTGGGCGCCTCATCCCGGCCGGGACTGGCCTTATCCCTGATTACGGTAAGGAACTCGAAGAAGAAATGGTCACCGACGAAGGAGTTGTCATTTCCCCCAAAGAAGATTAACCCCCCCCAGCCCCCGCCAGACCTTAAGTGAGCCCAAGGTCTGGCGGGCAAAAGGGTATTACTAGCTAGCTAAAAAATTATGAAAAAGTTTTTGATTGGTTTGGTCGTTATTCTTGCCCTTGTAATTATCGGACTAGTTGCTTATTCTAAATGGCCAGTTAGCTTATCTCCTTCCGTTTGGAACACCGGTTGGCAAACTTATAAAAATGATAAATACGGGTTTGAATTAAGGTTGCCGACAGATTTTAAAGGATATAAAGTTAAAACTTATAGTGACGGAGATGAAACTTATTTGGATTTTTACGCCGCAACCAGTGATAGTGATTGGGGGGAATTAGAAATTCCAAAGGGTTACGCAACGATGATTACTTTGCGACTGATGGCACCAGAGAGCTGGGACAAGGGCTTGAGGTTTTGCACAGAAAATCCCGACCAAGGGGATCCATCTTGCCCTAACCAGAAAGGCGTAGTACTAAGAACAAGCAAGTATGTTATCGAAGATAGAACAGATAACTCCGGCATAATAAGAGATCTCAAATTTAAAAAACTTCGTGGTGAAGCTGGACTTAAATACCTAAAGGAGAATATTTCGGCTCTCTAGAGAAGAATCGAGGACGGTCCTCGTTTTGGAGGACAAATGTGTTGTA
>JBAZNO010000082.1:0-2616 GCA_041649195.1 Minisyncoccota bacterium
TGTCATGCGTGAAGACGAGGGAGCCTTTGAAAGTGGCTTAAATACCGAAACAATTTTATCGCAAGCGCCAAAGAGAAAGGGTGATTATTTTGTCACTAAGAAAATTCTCGGTGATTCTATTTCATAAAACATGGCTAAAATAGATTTAGAAAATTTAAGTATTAAAAAAGCTCATGCTGGTTTAATGAACGGAGATTTTACGGCGGTTGAATTGGCTGAAGCATATTTGGCGGAGATCGAAAAAAAGAATCCTGAACTCAATGCCTACCTTGAAGTTTTTGCTGATGTTGTTGATCAAGCTAAGTTGGCGGATGAAAAAATTGCTGAAGCTAAGAAGGCAGGGGAGGAGTTGGATGTTTTGATCGGCATTCCCATGGCAATCAAAGATAATATTTTAATAAAAGGACGTCGATGTGGTTCGGCCTCAAAAATGTTAGAAAATTATGTGGCTACTTATGATGCCTCGGTTATAAAAAAATTAAAAGAAAAAGGGGTCGTGTTTTTAGGTCGAACAAATATGGATGAATTCGCGATGGGTGGTTCGACCGAAAATTCGGCTTACGGTGTGACCAAAAACCCTCACGATCTTACTCGCGTTTCGGGCGGTTCATCGGGAGGTTCGGCGGCGGCAGTGGGTGGCGGCTTAGCCCTCTGTGCCCTCGGTTCAGATACTGGCGGTTCGATTCGTCAGCCCTCGGCTTTTTGCGGGACGGTCGGTCTTAAACCGACCTATGGCTCGGTTAGTCGTTACGGGGTAATGGCCATGGCCTCGTCGCTCGATCAGATTGGTCCGATTGCTAAAACGGTGGAGGATGCCGAGATTGTTTATGACGCAATTCGGGGGTGGGATAAATTTGACTCAACAAGTTATGCTCTTCCTGAAATTTCAGAGACCGAGAAAAAGAAAAATGAAAAAATTAGAATAGGTGTTCCAGAGTCCTTTTTAAATCAGGGGGGGATTGATGAAGTCGTGCTTAAGAATTTTCGCGAGACTTTAGCTAGACTCGAAAAGGCTGGTTGCGAAATTAAGACGGTAGAAATGCCCAATCTGCATTACTCATTGGCCACTTATTATATTACCGTTTTTTCGGAAGTCTCGGCTAATATGGCGCGCTTTGACGGGGTTCGTTATGGCTCTCATTTGGAGGGTAAAGACTTGCTCGAAGATTATATGAAAACGCGAGGCGAAAAGCTCGGTCGTGAGGTTCGTCGGCGGATCATGCTCGGTACCTATGTCTTGTCGGCCGGTTATTATGACGCTTATTACAATAAAGCGGCTCAAGTTCGCGAATTAATTCGTCGTGATTATGCCAAGGCCTTTGAGAGTGTTGATGTCGTGGCGACACCCGTAGCACCATCACCGGCTTTTGAAATTGGCAAAAATACTAATGATCCACTCCAAATGTACTTAGAAGATATTTTTACCGTGCCGATCAATATGGCTGGTGTGCCGGGGATGGCGGTGCCGACCGGTTCGACCGATAATGGTTTACCTTTGTCAATTCAGATTGTGGCGCCGTGGCGAAGAGATGACATTTTGTTCAAACTTGGTAAAATAATAGAGACATGTCAAACGTAGACAATACTCTTTTTCCTTTTTTCAAAAGACTGCTAGAAGCGAAACTTTTATCTTGGGGCGTTGACGTGCCCGTGCTTGCTGATAAGCTAACCCTCTTTTTTGATCGGCTATGGTTTGTCTGCCTTTTTCTCTCGATAATCTTTTTTGCTGGGATAATTTATTTTGCGATTAAAGTTAGCGGAGTTAGGCGTCTTGAACATGAAAAGGTTTATGGTAAACCAGGATTAATTGAGGAAATTAAAGAAGGGCTAGAAGTTGAGTTGCCCAAACAAAATCAAGATTGGGAGAAAATCATTAAATTAATTGGCTCGGATAATCCCAATGATTGGAAATTGGCGATTATTGAGGCCGATAAAATGCTCGAAATGGTAGTCAATACTTTTGATGTGCCGGGCGACAATATTGGCGATAAATTAAAAAGTATTGAACGAAGTGATTTCCTGACAATCGAAGAGGCTTGGCAGGCCCATAAGATTCGTAATCAAATTGCTCATGAACATAATTTTCATTTGAGTCAGCGTGATGCTCGAGTGGCGATTGATAATTTTGAGAAAGTGTTCAAAGAGTTTGACTTTATTTAATAATAGGGTTAAAATAAGATCTATTGCGGGGTAGAGCAACGGTAGCTCGTCAGGCTCATAACCTGAAGATAGCGGGTTCAACTCCCGCCTCCGCTACATTAACAAAAACAATCCCATTAAAACGGGGTTGTTTTTGTTAACTATTTTCGTGGCGGGAGTTGAACGAGAAGGGGGTCGGGGAAACATCCTGTTTCCCCGTGGAGGAAGGCAGTGAGCAAAGCGAGCGTCGGAAAACCGTGGGTTTCCGAAGAGTGAAATCTCCCGCCTCCTCCACATTGAAAAACCCGTCTTTTTCGGTTAATATATGATAGTTTGTCGGCGTAGCTCAGCTGGTTAGAGCGTGGGACTCATAAGCCCAAGGTCGGTGGTTCGATCCCACCCGCCGACACACTTTGCAAACTTGGCACGGAGCTAAACTCCCAAAGTTTCAATTGTGGTTGTGTAGTTGCCAAGGAA
>JBAZNO010000083.1:0-2609 GCA_041649195.1 Minisyncoccota bacterium
CACAACTTGAGCTTGCAGATCTTCTCTGATCAAATCAAAAGTTTTATGCAAATTATCTTCTGCCTCATTAACCTCACGGCGCAATCTCTTTTTATTAAGCGTGCTCGCCCGATTCCAACCAAGCGAGAGAATGAGGATCAAGATAATGAGTAAGCAAACAATAGGAACGACAATTGATAAGACGGTGATAATTGAGGGACCCCAATTAGTCCAAATTGAATTGGCAATGGGTAAACTAATGGCAAAATCGAGTTGGCGCTTGGTTTGATTGCCAGCCTTGTCATAAACAGTAATGGTTAAAGTGTGTCGGCCAGAGCTAAGCGACGGCGTATTGTAGATATTAGTCCCGTCTGGCAAAACCATCTGGATATCCGAATCGTCTAATTGAAATTCGTAACGATCAATCCCGGACCCAGCGTCCTTGCCAATAAAGGCAAAGCGTGCCCGATCGCCGGCCGTTGTTTTTATTTCATTAACTTCAAGTTGAGGAGGAGTAGTATCGCGAGTCGAGGAAGCAACGGTGGTCTTTTTCTCGGCCGGAATAGGCTCTTTCTTAACCGGCTCTTCTTTGGGTTTAGTCGGAGTTTCTTTCGCCGTAATGGTAATGGTCGTTGCCCCTAAATTTTTAAGAATACTTGTCCCCTGTCCGTCATTAGCCAAAATTGAACCGTTAGATAAAGCAAGCTTTGCCGTCCCTGAACTTTTTGCCTTGAGATTGACGGTAATTAAACGCCCCGCCGAACCCTTAAAGCCCGGATTAAGAATCGCCCCTTCAAAAGTAATTTGCCCAGAACTATTAGTGAAGGAAGGCTCTTGGACCCAAAGATTAACAACTGACCCCGCCTTACTAATTGAAGTAACTTGGAGCTTGTCGGTCGGGAAATCAATAACGCCGTAAACAGCGTTAGCGGCCTGACTAGGAGAAACAAGCTGAACCGAAATCGTGACATTGTCTCCCACGGCATAAGAGTTACTGCCAGCAATTAATTTAAGATCAGCCGCAAAACTAATTAACGGCAAAAAGCTAAAAAGCAAAAAGGCTAAAGATATTTTCCCAAAATTAAGGCGAGCCATAGATTAGATTAATTATACTAGAGAGTGGCCAATGTTCACAGAGAGAAGCAAGCGAAAACTGTGGAGAAAGTTTGACGATCCGAACCCCACCAGCGAAGTTAACCGCTTTAACATAAATATAGTTACGCAGATTTTGATTTTTTAATAAATAAGGGCTCTCGGTTTTTGTCCACAATAAATTTTTATTATTTTTAGCAATATTGATTACCGGCCAATAAGATTCGTAAACAGCGTAATAAGCAAGGCCCGTCGTTTTATCTTGCGTACCAAAAACAAGATAATAGTCGCCAGTCGGCAAGATCTCGGATTTTATAATTTGCGGCCTAAAATTCTCTGGCGCGCTAATTGTTTGGCGATTGGCCAAGTTAAATTTAGGGCCTGTTTCGGCCTTGTTAAGCAAGCCCCCAATCGCCACCCTGGCCTGACGTCCGGAACCGTCATTGAGTAAAACATTAAGTGAGCTGAGCCTGATTAAATTATTAAAATCCTTGGCTATTAAATCGGTGTCGGAAGAAAAAGTTAGAGCCAAAACCAGTCCTTGCCCACTATAGCCGTTAGAAATTATGCCTGCAAAAGAAACTTTATTTTGTTTTGCCTGCGGTCGAGAAATCCACAGATTAATTATCGAATTAGCATCAGAAACGCTCTTTAATTTAAGCCGATTGGCGTCAAAAACAATCTCGCCCTCAATGGTATTAATTTTTTCGCCCTTAGTGTTAATAATTAAGAGAACTGTTTTATTATCGGCTAATTGCCAATTAATAGTGGCGGCTTGAACCGAAAAAACCGGTATTAGCCAAAATAAACTCAAAGATAAGATTAAAAAATATTTTTTCATTTTAAAATCTATTAACCAGTCCAGTAATAGGCAATCAAACTAAAATCGACCAAATTGATTTTACCGTCACCATTTAATTTGGCTTTTTCAGTCTGAATGATTGCCCCCGCGAGTGACCGTTTATACCAATAAGCGGCGATGGAAAAATCGACCAAATTTACTTTGCAATCGTTATTTAGATCACCCTTGGGCGGACAGATCAAGGGCTTGGGCTTAGGTTTATTCGTCGCTAAAATATTTTGCGTTCCTACCTTAAAGCCCACAGTTGAACCAAAAGGACTAATCGCTCCGGATTTAGAAGCCTTAGACTTGGCCGTGTGATCACCCATTTCAAGATCAATGGTATCTAAATTATAGAGGTAAGCACCAGCGCCGTCGGTCGGAGCCTTGGCAAAAATTTCTTTGGCCGAATTGATAGAGATAACCACCTCCGAAGTCGGAGCGCTTCGACCAAAAATGGCAATATTATCTCCTTGCTTAACTTCTTGTTTATCAACCGCAATTGAGGGGGCAATAAAAATCCCGCTAATAACGGCGGCCGCACTGGCCGTAAGAGAAACCGGGAAAGATTGGGCCACCGATTGGTTACCTAAATTATCAACAGCATATACCGAGAAATTATAACTACCGGCCGAAAGGTTTGATAGAATTATTTCAAAATTGGCGTCCGGACCAGACTTGGTGGTTGCGGCAAAAG
>JBAZNO010000084.1:0-2609 GCA_041649195.1 Minisyncoccota bacterium
CTTACGACCTAGCCTCCGCGCGCGAAATCTTGTTCAAGGCCGGCTGGTCAACAACCACGAGCGGGACACTCGAGAAACAGGTCGTCACCAAAACCACCAGCAAAAAGGGCAGTAAAACAATTACAACAACTAGCAAATCGGGGCCAGCGCAAACGCTAAGTTTTTCACTCGCCACCGCTAACATTCCCGAACTCAAAGCGGTCGCGACTTTAGTTGCCAGCAATTGGACCAAATTAGGTGCCCGCGTTAATCTAGAGTTTTTTGAACCCAGTGATTTAAATCAAGACCTGATTCGTCCACGCAAATATGAAACTTTGCTCTTCGGTGAGGTCACTGGCCGCAATTCAGATCTTTATCCTTTCTGGCATTCATCGCAGCGGCTCGACCCCGGCCTTAATATCGCCATGTATACTAACGCCAAGGTTGACAAATGGCTTGAAGAAATTCGGGCCACAGCCGACGGTGGCAATATTAATTCGCCACAATTAGCCGACAAATATCGCTCAATTGCTAAGGAAATTGCCAGTGATCACCCCGCCATCTTTCTTTATTCCCCTTATTTTCTCTACATTGTACCCAACAATCTTAAGGGAGTTAGTGTCCCAACCATTACTAGTTCTGCCGATCGTTTTGCGCGTATCCACGAATGGTACTTCAAAACTGACCGAGTTTGGAAAATCTTTACCTATTTTTAAAAATTAAATTATATATATGGCTATTAGACGAATCAGGGTTGACGAGAACGGTAACGTCCAGACCTTTGTTGGACAACCAGTGAACGACGCTCGCCAGCAATCGAAACAAAAATTTACACCGACGCCAAATCGCCGGCCTTTGGCAACCAAGGCGTCAAGGGCCAATTCTCGACCACGACCTAATCGTAAACATTTTTCTTCTTTTGGTCGAAATGAAAACGAAAATGGGGAGGCCAAGCCACGCGAACGGGTGCCCGAACTAGCTCCGGGCAATATTCGCATTATCCCGCTCGGCGGAGTTGAAGAGGTGGGTAAAAATATGACCGCCATCGAATTTGGTAACGATATTCTCGTTGTTGATGCTGGCTTTCTCTTGCCCGGCGAAGATGTGCCAGGTGTCGATTATATTATCCCTGACACCACTTACCTTGAAGAACGTAGGTCAAAAGTCCGCGCCGTACTTATTACTCACGGCCACCTCGACCATATCGGCGGGATCCCTTATTTAATGGATAAGATTGGCAATCCGCCCATTTATACCTCACTGCTCACGGCGGTGATGATTAAGAAGCGCCAAGAAGAATTTCCCCACGTCGCCAAATTAAATATCCAAGTTATTGAATCAAAAGATAAAATAAAATTCGGGGGACTCAAGGTACGCTTTTTTGACACCACCCATACCATCCCCGATTCAATCGGCATTATTGTCGAAACGCCCTATGGCAATATTATCGTGACCGGTGACATTAAACTTGAGCACGAAAATGGCCAGATTAAAGAAATCGAGAGCGCGGTTTATGCCAAATTAGGCAAAGAAAAAAATCTCGTTTTAATTTCTGAATCAACTAATGTTGAAAAACCCGGCTTTTCTTTCTCTGAAAAAGAGGTTCAGCAAAATCTAAAAAATATTATCACGACCGTTAACGGCCGAATAATTATTGGGACCTTTGCCTCACTGTTTGAGCGCGTTATCTCGATTATTGAGGCTTGCGAAACTTTGGGTAAAAAAGTGGCCGTGGAGGGTCGCGCCATGAAAACCAATATCGAAATTGCCAAGGAACTTGGTTATCTTAAGGTTGATAAAAATATCTTTATCGCTTCCGAAAATATTGATGATTATCCGGATAATAAAATTGTAATCTTAGCGACCGGCGCGCAAGGTGACGAATATGCCGCCCTGATGCGCATTTCGCAAAAAGAACATCGCACCGTTAAATTAAAGAAAGGGGACACGATTTTGCTTTCATCCTCGGTTATCCCTGGCAACGAAAAAGCGGTCCAAAAATTAAAAGATAATCTAACGCGCCAAGGGGCCAAGATTATTCACTATGGCATTGCCGATGTGCACTCCTCGGGTCACGCTTATCAGGGCGAATTAGAGTGGATTCAAAAAATGATTAAGCCACAATTCTTCATCCCCGCTCACGGCAATCATTATATGTTGCGCGTCCATGCTGACCTGGCCGAGAGATTAGGAATGCCCGAAAAAAATATCGCTGTCCCCGACAATGGTTCAATTATCGAAATTCAAGAAGAGGGAAAAAAAATTATTACTCTTAAACAAAAAGCTTCGTCGCGCCTCGTGATGGTTGATGGCTTAGGCACCGGCAATGTGCAAGAGGTGGTTATCCGCGACCGGCAAATGCTCGCTCAAGATGGCATGTTCGTGTTGATCGCCATTATTGACATGAGTACTGGCAAAGTGCGCAAATCGCCCGATATTATCTCGCGCGGGTTTGTGTATCTTAAAGAATCGCAAGACCTACTTCGCTATGTCCGCATTTTAACCAAAAAGACGATAGAGGACTCGACCGCCAAAATGCATCCGATCAATATGGATTATGTTAAAAACAATGTCCGCGAAGAACTCGGCAAACATCTTTTCCAAAAAACTCACAAGCGACCGATTATTTT
>JBAZNO010000085.1:0-2589 GCA_041649195.1 Minisyncoccota bacterium
ACTAGGACGGCTCCATCGGGGTCGCTCCACGCGCCGCGCCCGCGAATGCTTTGTGGCCAACGAGTACGGACTCGGTTCGCTCTCGGGTGCCTCGATCGCGCTCACGCATCCCGAACGGTTCGTTCGGAACGAAGAGCTCGACATGGATCTGCCGGGTGACGAATTCGACGATCCGGACGGCGGTGGTCGCTTCGGTCGCGCCCCGCACCTCTACTTCAACGACGACGGGGTCAGGTTCGGCGCGGGCTATGTCGGCCACACCAATCAGTGCTTCGGGTCCGTGTCCGGGTTCGTTCCGCAGCAGTGATTCTCGGCCCTCGAAGTCTTGAATCTTTTGATCCCTTTCTCTTGATTCTTGATTTCGCGGCAATTTTTTTCAGGGTTATCCACAAGTGTGTGGGTGACCCTGATTTTCGTTTACAGAAAAAATCTTTTTGATATACTAGACAGTGAGTCTAAGCTAGTGTACGGTTGTCTACTGATGGCCGTCGCCCAACTCTTTCTCTCACGAGAAATGGCCAGAGTCTTGCCGACTATTGTTTGCAAGAGCGTGCTATGGTGAGGAGAAACTGCTTGTTTTTGTTCAAGGCAAACCACTAAGCCTATAAGGCGGGCGTTGCCGGATTAAATTCAAGAGCGATAAGGTGTCTTGTTGCCAACAAGAGTCATTTTAGAGTTCTAGTGCCTCGGATGGGCAAAAACAATTCTCCGGACGACGATGATCGCTTCGATCACGCCCCGAACCTCTACTTCAACGACGACAAGGTCAAGTTCGACACGAACTATGTCGACAACACCAATCAGAACTTCGGGTCCGTGTCCGGGTTCGTTCCGAAGTCTCTCCTTCTCATTAAAGAGGTAGTCAATCTTTTTTGGCTACCTCTTTAAGTTTAACGAGTGGAATTGGTCGAACGGAGCCAACCGCCTAACATGCGACCGATTTCGTCGATGATGGCCTGAAGCGCCACATATTTCTTGGCGTCAAAGCTCTTGGTCTCTTTCATCAGACGAATCAGGAAGCGAAGCAAGTTTAACTTGGTGCTAGCCGTCTCAAGCAAAACCGCTTTATTGCCATGTTGCGAATACCCAGCTTCAAGGAAAAGTTCAATAATCTGCAAAATCAGATTTTCGCTTCGCTCAAAGATCGTGAAGCGGTCGCACTTGGGAATTACTCGGCGGTACTCGTGAAAGGTCTTGTAAAGATCGTAGGCTTTTTTAAGGATCGGAATATCATTATCATTCATATTTTTTTATTTTGTTATGAGAATTTACAATAATTTATTTGATCAGATTGTTAATTTAGAGAACTTGTTTCAGGCTTGGGAAGAATTTAAACGTGGCAAACAGAAAAAGCTGGACGTGTTGGCCTTTGAGAAGAATCTGGAACAAAATATTTTTCAATTGCACCGAGATTTAATTAGCCGGACTTACAAGCATGGCCCATATAGTAGTTTCTATATTTACGACCCTAAACGGAGACATATTCATAAAGCGACCGTTCGTGATCGCGTTTTACACCATGCCGTTTTCCGAGTCTTGAATTGGGTGTTTGAACCTACTTTTATCCCGCGCTCTTTCTCTTGTCGTTTTGGTAAAGGCACGCACAAAGGCGTGACAGTTTTGGAGCAAATGCAACGGCAAATTAGTCAAAATTATTCACGCTCCGGCTTTGCCTTAAAATGCGACGTTAAAAAATTCTTCGACACCATTGATCACTCGTTCCTTCTCACAATTATCAAAAGAAGAATTTCTGACCAAAACGCCATCTGGCTTCTGGAAGAAATTATTGAAAGTTTTTTGAGCGAATATTCAGATTTGTTTAACCGTCGGGGCGTGCCAATCGGCAATCTCACCTCCCAGCTCTTTGCCAACGTATACATGAATGAGTTCGACCAGTTCGTGAAGCATGGGCTAAAGGTTAAAAATTATGTTCGATATACTGATGATTTTATCGTCGTGTCAGACGATATCGATTATTTGCTCGACTTAATTAAGCCAATGGTTAAGTTTTTAAAAACGAAACTGGAGCTATTGCTACATCCAGAAAAAGTAGGCATTGGTAAAATATCGCAAGGGACCGATTTCCTTGGCTACGTGCTTTTACCCTATCATCGCCGTCTGCGAAAAAGAAGCGAGCGACGGATGTGGCGCAAGATTGATTTGGCCAAGGAAAATTATGAAAATGGGTTGATCTCACCCAATAGCTACAAGGGCATAATTAATTCCTATCTTGGCGTTTTGTCGCACGCCAATACTCATCGGCAAAGTGAAAAGATTAAAAACGAGTTTTGACTCGATTTGCTTGATTATTGACTAGGGTTAACAAAAACCCCGCACCGAGTGGTGCGGGGTTTTTTGTCAGCGTTTGTCTGCGTTTGGTCTGCGTAGTCTGCGTCTCTAGCGAACCGCCTCTTTCAAAGCCTTGGCGGGCTTGAATTTGGGCACTTTCATTGCGGGGACATGAACGCTCTCTCCGGTGCGGGGATTGCGGGCTTCGCGGGCCTTGCGCGCCTTAACGGCGAAGATGCCTAGGCCGGCGATCGAAACATCGTTACCATTTTTTAAATTTGGATGAAGGGGGCCAACCTC
>JBAZNO010000086.1:0-2503 GCA_041649195.1 Minisyncoccota bacterium
CCGTGTTGCTCTTCCCCGCCGAGTTTACAACATAAACGGGATAGGTACCCGCCGGGACACGTTTTCGCAATTGGATCTTAATAGAGTTGCGAGTCGGCGAAGCGATACTGACACGAAGGGCCGCCCCAATATACACCGTATTGCGTAGAGAATTAAGACCCTTCCCGGTAATAGTAACGATACCATTAGCGCTCACCGGCCTGGCAATCGGATTAATAACTGGGGTTGACAACGGAACATCACCCCCGTTATCAAGCGGAGGGATAGAGGGCAAGACACTAGCCAAGAGACTGGCTGAGGATTGCGAGATGGCGCCAGTTTTAGGAATCGGGGCAAAACCGTCTTCAGTATTATTTCTGTCAACCCGGTAACCGGCTGAATTGTAGAACTGAATTACGCGCAGGAGTTTAGATAAAGTGGCATTAGGATCCCCCGCTTGATAAAGAACAGTAAAAGCATCAAGTTCCGACTTTTCAATAATATAATTCCTATTTAGATCAGCCGGGTGATACAGATTGGAGCAATCGACGACGTTAGAACAAGTTGAGGTCGATTGAATACCAGAAGTGATGATGAAATAATTGTCACTCGAGTCACTCGGCCAAACCTGAGCCTCTTTATCTATTGAAGTTATATAGACTTTATATCGTCCCGGGGGAAGATTTGTATTACGTACGGTCCAATAAGCTTCTCCCGCTATTGCAGCTAGCCCATTTGGCACATTAAAAGTACCATAACGATAGCCGTTATCGATATTATCTAAATTAATATTTATTAGCTTAACGCCCGACGATTTCCAAACAAACCTATAAGTGTTACCAATCTGCCAATTCTCTCCCCCATTTGGCGAAAGAACGGTAATGGAGGGTTGAGCAGATGCGCCTACCACAACCGTCAGGGTCGTTTCGGCTGATTGGCGAGCGTTGCAAGGAGCTTGGATACACATAACACCGTTATCTACCATAAACCTAACCGTATAGGTGCCAGCGCGAGAATAGGAGTGAGTAAAAGTGGCCGACTGACTGGCAACCGGTTGAGTACCCGCTGTCGCTGAATGTGCATAAACGACAACATCTCCCCAATCAACCGAGTAATTTAAATTTGTTCCAGCTGGTCCAGTAGCCTTAACTGCCCAGGTCCCCGTTTGACCAACATCAAGCGAATTCGGCCCAGAGACAGAATTGATAGAGATTGCAGAGCTTCCACCAACGCAATGAGGAGAAACTATGCAGCCATTCGCATCTCTGTCGCTCGTTACCCAACTTCCACCATTATTTAGGCAGGATCGATATTGAGTAGTCCCCGGCCAATATAACGTAACTATTGGCGGGCAAGAAGGAATTACCCCTCCACATAATTCGGCTAATTTATTGCGAGAAGATGGTCCAAAAATACCATTGGCCGGTTTTACGTCATTAGCTTTTTGCCAAGCAATAACAGCAACTTTTGTTATTACCCCATAATAACCAGTCGGTTTTTGAATAATGGTAATAAAACCCCCTTCCATCAAATAACGCTGAAGGGCCGAGACTTCGTCCCCTTTACTGCCAACGGCCAATGTTCTGGTAATCGTCGGGCAAGAAACAACAACTGGAGAGCTAGAGGATTCAATTGGCTGTTGATTTTGCATTGTGGCTAATTGCGCTTGTAGAGCCGCAATTTGGGCCATAAGCTCTTGAACGCTTATTGCTTGACCAACAAAAGGAACTATGACAAAGGCGATCATGAGGAGACCGAGAAGATATTTTTTCATAAAAATAGTTTAGATTGATAATAATTTTATAATTAACCCTGTTGAGTAAAAATCCATAGGATTTTATGATGATAAATCACCATTGCTCAATAGGGTAAAGCATACCACAAATTAACTAAAAAGAGCAGGGTTTATCCCCTGCCCTTTGTGGCATAATTTTGAGAATTTATTTCTTCACGAGAGGATGGCGAAATGGGAAGCCGATTGCTTTGAAAAAAGCGAGAGCGGATTTTTTGTCTTTAGCGGTCGTAACAATGGTCACGGCGAGGCCAAAAATATCTTTAAGCTCTTCGTCGGCCGTTTGCGGGAAGACGACATGCTCTTTAATCGGCAAAGTTAGGTTGCCCACCTCATCCACAATCTTGGGATCATAACCTTTAAAGTCACGAATACGCGGGATAGCAATATTAAGCAAGAGATCAAGAAAGTCGTACATCCGCGGGCCACGCAAGGTTACCGCATAACCAACCACATCACCCTGGCGAACTTTGAAGCTAGCAATGGACTTTTTGGCGCCACGCGGAGCCGGCTTTTGACCAGTGATTTTAGCCAAACGACTCTCTACCATTTCGTTACGCTTTTTATCTTTAGCTTTACCCGTGCCCGAACTAATAACCACCTTAACCAATTTGGGCAAGGCCATGGCGTTCTTCACCCCCAACTCTTTCTTTAATTCCGGGGTCGCTTTTTCGATTTTTTGTTTAAGTTTTTGCATATTAAATTTCTTTACCACATTTTTTACAAACACGG